>NZ_JBHVFF010000018.1:0-49910 GCF_042801895.1 Streptomyces sp. NPDC057543
GGGCTGTGCGGGTGCACAGCCCCTTCCTTCCCGGTCACCGGGTCTCTGGCCGGATCTCTAGTACGTCAGGCCGTACCCGACCGGGTACAGCACTCGCGCCGGATCGTCCGCGCGCTGCACCGGCACCGGCAGAGTGCCTTCCGGTTCGGCGTGGCCCGCGATCACCCGGGCGGCGGCCCGCAGTTCGACGTCGGTCCAGGAGTACGTGGCCAGGTTCGCCGCGAACCCGGTCCCGGCCAGCTGGGCGATGTCGTACGGATTGCGGATCGCGACCGTGATCACCGGGACGCCGGTCGCCGCCAGCGCGCTCACCAGGGTGCGCTGGGAACTGGCCGCCGTGACGTTGTACGTCCCCACGATCACCGCGTCCTTCCCCCGTGCGGCCGCCACCGCCTCGTCGATCTTCGCCTTGGTGGGGGCGGTGCCGGTGGACAACGCCGTTGCCGTGTGGCCCAGTTCGCCGAAGGCCGTGGCCAGGGTGGTGGTCGGCGGTCCGGTGGTGCCGGACGGTGAGGCCGGATCGGCGCCGACCACGAGGAGGTTCTTGTGGGAGCGGCGGGAGAGGGGCAGCACCGCGCCGTCGTTGGCGAGCAGCGTGGTGGTGCGCTCGGCGATCCGGTCGGCGGCGGCGAGATGGGCCCGCGTCCCGACGGTACGGTCCACCCCCGCGTGGCTGACGAACGGGTCGTCGAACAGCCCGAGCTTCGTCTTCAGCCGCAGGATCCGCAGGATCGATTCGTCGATCCTGGACTCGCTGATCTCACCGCTCTTCACGGCATCAAGGACGGCGTTCCAGGAGACGTCCAGGTTCGGCGGGTTGAGCAGCTGGTCGACGCCCGCCAGGAGCGCGAGGACCGGCACGCGCTCGTCGCCGTACTTCGTCCGCACGCCCTCCATACCGAGCGAGTCGGTCACCACGACACCGTCGTAGCCGAGTTCCTCGCGCAGGATGCCGGTGAGGATCGGGCGGGACAGCGTCGCCGGGTCCTCGGCCGGGTCCAGCGCCGGGACGACGATGTGCGCGGTCATGATCGAGTCGATGCCCGCGGCGATCGCGGCCCGGAACGGCGGCTCGTCCAGCTGCGCCCACTGCTCCCGTGTGTGGCCGATGACCGGCAGACCGGTGTGGCTGTCGGTGCTGGTGTCGCCGTGGCCCGGGAAGTGCTTGGCCGTCGAGGCGATGCCGCTGCTCTGGTATCCCTTCACCTGCGCGGCGACCATCCCGGCCACGGACTGCGGGTCGGAGCCGAAGGAGCGTACGCCGATCACCGGGTTGGCCGGGTTGACGTTGACGTCGGCGTCCGGGGCGTAGTTCTGGTTGATGCCGATCGCGGCCAGTTCGGCGCCCGCGATCTGCCCGGCCCGGCGGGCGTCGGAGCGCGAGCCGCCCGCGCCCAGCGCCATCGCGCCCGGCATAAGGGTGGCGGGCTCGCCGACGCGGCAGACGATGCCGTGCTCCTGGTCGGTGGAGACGAGGAGCGGCAGGGGGGTGGGGCCGGCGAGACCGGCGCGCTGGATGCCGTTGGACAGGTCGGCGATCTGGTGCGGGTCGCGGGTGTTGTGCGCCCAGGCGAAGTAGATGATCCCGCCGACGTGGTACTTGGCGATCATCTCGGCGGCCGTACGGACCCCGATCTCGGCCAGGTTGGCGTCGATGTCGGCCTGGTCGGGCTCGGTGGCGGAGTGCCCGTACACCCGCATCACGAAGAGCTGCCCGACCTTCTCCTCCAGGCTCATCCGGGAGATGAGTCCCTTGAGGCGCTTGGTGGCGGCGGCTGAATTCTGCTGCCCGCTGCTCTGCCCGCTGCTCGCGGACCGCTGGGCGGCGACGGCGCCGGGGGCGACGACGCCGCCCGTGACGGCTGCTGCGGCAGTCGCGGCGGTGGCGGTGAGGAGGGTGCGTCTGGAGGTGCGGTGGTGCACGTGTGCTCCTTCGGCCGTACTCGGGGACGAGGGGTGGTGAAAGAAACGGTGGTGAAAGTAACTTCCAAGGAGCACGGATATCCAGAAAATAACTTCCGGTCAAGGGTCCGGACCGTTTTGAGCCTGTCCGGTACTCGTGGGCGTCGCGCCGGGGCGTGGTGGCAGGAGGACGTGGGGGCAGGGCGCATAGGGCGGGGCGTGGCGGCAGGGCGTGGCGCCGGGGCTCCGTTACGTCCTCAGTCCCACCGCGGTTCCGTGGGCCTGGAGCGCCGAAACCGCCGCCGTGATCGAGGGCCGCCGGGCCGCCTCCGTACGCCACAGGGCGTACAGCCGACGCACCGGCACGGGGTCGAGCGGCACCGCGACCACCCCGGGCGGCAGCGGCCCCCGGCCCAGGCGCGGGATCAACGCGACCCCGAGACCGGCGGCGAGCAGCGCCAGTTGCGTGTGGTTCTCCTCCGCCTGGTGCCGGATGTCCGGCTCGTAACCCGCCGCGCGCAGCGTCCGTACGAGCCAGTCGTGGCAGACCGTCCCGGGCGGCTGGCAGATCCATCGCTCCTTCGCCAACTCCTCGCGCCGCACCGCCTCCCGCCCGGCGAGCCGGTGGCCCGCCGGCACCAGCAGATCGCACGGGTCGTCACCGATCACCGCCTGCGCAACGCCCTCCGGGGCGGGCAGCGGGGCGATGTCCCAGTCGTGCGCCACCGCCAGATCGATCACGCCCTTGGCCACCAGGTCGACCGAGAGATGCGGATCGACCTCGGTCAGCCGGACCTCCAGCGCCGGATGGTCCCGGTCCAGCCCGGCCAGCACACCGGGCAGCAGCCCGCGCGCCGCCGACGCGAACGCGCCGATCGACAGCCGCCCCGTCGGCAGCCCCCTGCGCTCCTCCAGCGTCGTCTCCGCGCGCTCCACGATCGCCAGCAACTGCTGGGCGGTGGTGGCGAGATGGAGCGCCTCCTCGGTCAGTGCGACGCCGCGCCCGCGCCGTTCGAGAAGGGTCGTACGGGTCTCCCGCTCCAGCTTCGTGATCTGCTGAGAGACCGCCGACGGGGTGTAGCCGAGCGCGGCGGCGGCGCCCGCCACGGAGCCATGGACGGAGACGGCGTGCAGCGCGCGCAGCCGGGACAGATCGAGCACCGGAACCCCCGGCTCTTGGTGATTGATTAGCAACGCTCAATTCCACCATGAAGAAATCCGCGCTGGTGCTACATGGTCGGCGCGGGTGATCCTCGGTGCATGCGTCCCCTCCACATCGCCCTGGCCGCCTTGGTGGCCGCCGTCTGGGGTGTCAATTTCGTCGTCATCGAGGTCGGCCTCGGGCACTTCCCGCCGCTGCTCTTCTCCGCTCTGCGTTTCCTGGTCGCCGCGCTGCCCGCGGTCTTCTTCGTCGGCCGGCCCAAGGTCGCCTGGAAGTGGATCGTCGGTGTCGGGCTCGTCCTCGGAGTGGCGAAGTTCGGGCTGCTCTTCATCGGCATGGACCGCGGCATGCCCGCCGGTCTCTCCTCCCTCGTGCTCCAGGTCCAGGCGGTCTTCACGGCCCTGTTCGCGGCCCTCACTCTCGGTGAACGGCCGGGCAGAATACGTGTGTTGGGGATGGGGGTGGCTCTCGCGGGCATAGGGGTGGCGGCGGTCGACGAGGGCGCGGGCGGACCCGTACTCGCCTTCGTCCTGGTGATCGCGGCGGCGGCCTGCTGGGGTGTGTCCAACGTGCTGACCCGCAAGGCCGCCCCGCCCGACTCCCTCAACTTCATGGTGTGGGTATCGACCGTGCCCGTGCTCCCGCTGCTCGGCCTCTCCCTCCTCTTCGAGGGCTGGGACCGCGACGCCGACGCCCTGGCCGCGCTCGACTGGAGCGGCGCCGGAATCATCGTCTACGTCGCCTGGATCACCACCGTCTTCGGCTTCGGGGCCTGGGGCTTCCTGCTGCGCCACCACCCGGCCTCGTCGGTGGCCCCGTTCACCCTGCTCGTCCCGGTCTTCGGGATGTCCTCGGCCGCGCTGTTCCTCGGCGAGTCGGTGAGCCCGCTGCGGTGGTGCGCGGCGGCCCTCCTGGTCGGCGGGGTGGCCCTCACCTCGCTGGCGGGGGCGCGCCGGCCGCGTACGGCGGGTAGGCCCGACGACGCTGCGACACCGGAGTCGGAGCCGTCTCCCTCACCGGCCAGGACATAGGTCAGGATCTGGCGCAACGCGGGGCCCGGCTCGCACATGCCGGGCCCCGCGTGCCACCTCACCTCACGTGCTTCGGCACACCCTTGGGCTCTTCGGCCTGCTCCGGTACGAAAGTGATCTCACCGTTCAGCACCTTCTTCGCTGTCACCCGGTCCAGCGCGCCCTCCCAGCGGGACACCACGAAGACGGCGACACAGTTGCCGAGCAGGTTCGTCAGAACACGCATCGCGTCCATGATCCGGTCGACGCCGAGCAGGAGCGCCACGGCTCCCGCCGGGATGACTCCCAGCGCGGACGCGGTCGCGGACAGGGCGAGGAAGGCCGAGCCGGCGACGCCCGCCATTCCCTTGCTGGTGAGCATCAGGACGAGCACGACGGTGATCTGCTGCCCGATGGTCAGATCCACGCCGACCGCCTGGGCGATGAAGAGCGTCCCGACGGAGAGATAGATCGAGGCGCCGTCGAGGTTGAAGGAGTAGCCGGTCGGTAGCACCAGGCCGACCGCGTCGTCCCGGCAGCCGGCCGCGCGCAACTTCTGCATCATGCGCGGCATGACGGTCTCGCTGGAGGCGGTACCGAGCGCGAGCAGTATTTCCTCACGCGTGTAGCGCATGAACTTCCACAGGCTGATCCCGGTGACGGTCTTGAGCGCGAGCGCGAGCAGGCACAGGAAGAGCAGGGCGACGCCGTAGCAGACGGCGATCAGTTTGCCGTACGTGGAGAGCGCCCCGAGGCCGTATTCGCCCACCAGGTGCGCCGTTGCGCCGAAGACCGCGAGCGGGGCGAGCTTCATGACGAATCCGACGATGGCGAAGACGACTTCCTGGGCCTGCTCGATGGCGGGCAGGATCGCCGGCACCTTCGTGGTGCCGAGGTGGAGCAGCGCGGCGCCGACCAGACAGGACAGGACGAGGACCTGGAGGAGGGAGTTCTCGGCGAAGGCGCCGACAGCGCTGTCGGGCAGCGAGTGGAGGATGAACTCCGAGGTCGAGGGCAGCTCCCCGCCACCGGTCTTGGCGCTCACGGCCGAGGTGTCGAGCGTGGCCGGGTCGATGTTCATGCCCCGGCCGGGTCCGACGAGGTTTCCGGCGAGCAGGCCGAAGACGAGGGCGAAAGTGGTGGCGACCTCGAACCAGATGAGGGCCTTGATCCCGATGCGACCGAAGGCCTTGAGGTCGCCCGCCTTGGTGATCCCGGCGACGACCACGCAGAAGACGAGCGGGGCGATCATGGCCTTGATCAGGCGGACGAACCCGTCGCCGAGCGGCTGGGCGGCCGAGGCGGCCTCGGGCCACAGCCGTCCGACGAGGACTCCGAGCAGCAGTGCGCAGGCGACTTGCGCGAAGAGCGAGGTACGTAGCAGGCGGGCGGTGCGTCGCGCGAGGGTCGGCGCGGCAGGTGGGGTTGGTGGGGCGGCGTGCGGCACGGGCACTCCTCCGTAGCGGACTTCTGTCATGCGGAAATGAATTTCCGCAGTGCGGGCCACTATGGCGGAGCTGTGTCTTTCGCAAAAGACCCCGAGTCCTGTCCGGGAAAATCTTGGACCTTGCTCCAAACGGCCTCCTCCGCGCCCACCCCTGTCCGGCGGCTCGGCAGTGCAGGCGGTCGTCCGTGACCGTGCCGTGGGCGGAGCGGCAGCAGAACCCGGACATGACTGAGGACTCCCAGGAAGCCCTGCTCCCCGGGAGTCCTCCACCGTCGACTCCTGCTACTCCTTCGTCGCGCCCAGCCGCAGGAGATGCTCCCGTCCCGCGCTCAGCAGTCCCGGCAACTCGGCCGCGTCCGGGTGCCAGCGCTTCTCGTACTCCCAGCAGACCCAGCTGTCCGTGTCCAGCGTGTCCAGGCAGGCCCCCAGCGGCAGCACCCCGGCGCCCAGTCGCAGCGGAGTGACATCGTCCGCCGACGCGATGTCCTTCACCTGGACGTAGCCCAGGTGCGGGGCGAGCACCGCATGGCTCGCGGCCGGCTCCTCGCCGGCGAGCCAGGTGTGCATGATGTCCCACAGCGCACCGACCTGCCGGTGCCCGACCGTCCCCACGACACGTGCCACGGCGGCACCGGCCCGGTGCGAGTCATGGGTCTCGAGCAGGATGCGTACGCCCAGGTTGGCGGCGTGCGGGGCGGCGGCGGCCAGTCGGCGGGCGGCGGTCGCGTCGGCCACGGCGGGGTCCTGGCCGCCGCCCGGGAAGACCCGGACGTTCTTCGCACTCAGGTCGTGGGCCAGCTCCACCAGCCCGGCGAGCTCGTCCAGCACCGGCTGGTCGTCCCCCTCGGCGGCGACCCGGACGTACCCGGCGACGGTCAGGATCTCGACGCCGCCCCTCTTGAACTCCTCGACCACCTCGGCACGTTCGGCCGAGGAGAGCCCAGGGTGCACCGGCTCCTCGGGGTGGGCGCGGAGCTCCACCCCCTGATAGCCGTGCTCCGCGGCGAGCCGGATGACGTCGGCCATCGGCATCCCCGGCACTCCGAGGGTCGAGAAAGCGAGCTTCACGTGCGTGTTCCTTCCGTCGGTACGTGCCACTGCGCCTGACGGACCGGACAGCGGCCCGCACATCATCGGCCCACGGCGCGCGGTACGGGTACCCGGGACCAGAGTGCGGAATCCGGCCGTGTCACTTCCGCGGCGGCGCCGTCGACCCCCGCACCATCAGCTCCGCCGCGATCGTCGCGATGCCCCCCGGCGGCGGGGCCTCCTTGCCCATCGCCAGCCGCCCCGCCCGCGCCCCCGCCTCGAAGAGCGGTAGGCGTACGGTCGTCAGCGCCGGGACCGCGTCCACGGAGAACGGCAGATCGTCGAAGCCCGCCACCGAGACGTCCTCGGGGATGCGGAGACCACGGTCCCGGATCGCCGCGCTCGCACCCAGGGCCACGGTGTCGTTGGCGGCGACGATCGCCGTCACCTCCGGTTCGCGGCGCAGGAGTTCGAGGGTGGCGTCGTAGCCGGAGCGGCGGTCGTAGGGGCCGTGGACGGTGAGGCGTTCCTGCTCCCCGGCGCCCGCCCCGTCGCCGAGTCCCGCCGCCCTCATCGCGTCGCGGTGGCCTTCGAGCCGGTGGCGGGTCGTCGTCCGCTCCAACGGGCCCGCGACGTAGCCGATCCGCCGGTGGCCGAGCGACAGCAGATGCTCTGTGAGCCGACGCCCGCCGCCCCGGTTGTCGAAGGCGAGCGCGGCCACGACCGCCTCGCTGTCCGGCAGCGGGGGCCGCCCGCACAGCACCACCCGGGTGCCCGCGTCCGCGAGCTTCGCCAGCTTGGCGGAGATCGCCGCCTGGTGCCCCGGGTCCTCCACCGCTCCGCCGGTGAGGACGACGGCGGCGGCCCGCTGGCGCTGGAGCAGGGTGAGATAGGTCAGTTCGCGCTCGGGGGAGCCGCCGGTGTTGCAGATGACGGCGAGTTTCTCGCCGCCGGCCCGCCCGGAGCCGTCACCCGGACCGCCGATCTCCGTCTGCGCCGCGCCCGCCATGATCCCGAAGAACGGGTCGGCGATGTCGTTGACCAGGATGCCGACCAGGTCGGACGTGGCGGCCGCGAGCGAACTGGCCGGCCCGTTGAGCACGTAGTCGAGGTCGTCCACCGCGCGCAGGACCCGTTCCCGGGTGGACGCGGCCACCGGGTAGTTGCCGTTCAGCACGCGGGAGACGGTGGCCGGGGACACCCGGGCGCGAGCCGCCACGTCCGCCAGGGTGACTGTCATCGCTTTCCTCCGAGGGTGATGAGGAGTGAGAGGAGTTATCGGCGCGCCCCCTCTTGTCCGGGCCGCTGTCGGCAGGCTAGCGTCATACGGCATAGAAAGCGCTTGCTAAAGCTATATGGAGGGAACTTCGTGACACGCAGGACAGTGCGCATCGCCATGAACGGCGTCACGGGTCGCATGGGGTACCGGCAGCACCTGGTGCGCTCGATCCTCGCGATCCGGGAGCAGGGCGGCCTCGATCTCGGCGACGGCGACGTGCTGTGGCCCGAGCCGGTCCTCGTCGGCCGCCGCGCCCACGCCCTGGAGGAGCTCGCCGCGCGACACGGCCTGACCGAGTGGTCGACCGACCTCGACGCGGTCCTCGCGGACGAGACCATCGACATCTACTTCGACGCCCAGGTCACCTCGGCCCGGGTAGAGGCGATCAAGAAGGCGATCGCCGCGGGCAAGCACATCTACACCGAGAAGCCGACCGCCACGGACGTCGACGGAGCCCTGGAGCTGGCTCGGCTGGCCCGTGATGCCGGGATCAAGCACGGCGTCGTCCAGGACAAGATCTTCCTGCCGGGTCTGCTGAAGCTGAAGCGCCTCATCGACGGCGGCTTCTTCGGCGAGATCCTCTCCGTGCGCGGCGAGTTCGGCTACTGGGTCTTCGAGGGGGACTGGCAGGAGGCCCAGCGCCCGTCCTGGAACTACCGCGCCGAGGACGGCGGCGGCATCGTCGTCGACATGTTCCCGCACTGGGAGTACGTGCTCCACGAGCTGTTCGGCCGGGTCTCCACCGTCCAGGCGCACGTCCAGACGCACATCCCGCAGCGCTGGGACGAGCAGGGCAAGCCGTACGCCGCCACCGCCGACGACGCCGCGTACGGCATCTTCCAGCTGGAGAGCGGCGCCGTCGCCCAGATCAACTCCTCCTGGACCGTCCGCGTCAACCGCGACGAACTCGTCGAGTTCCAGGTCGACGGCACGCACGGCTCCGCCGTCGCCGGGCTGCGCAACTGCCGCGTCCAGCACCGCTCGGCCACCCCCAAGCCGGTCTGGAACCCGGACCTCCCGGTCACCGAGCCGTTCCGCGACCAGTGGCAGGAAGTCCCGGACAACGCCGTCTTCGACAACGGTTTCAAGGCCCAGTGGGAGCTCTTCCTGCGCCACATCGTGCTCGACGAGCCGTACACCTGGGACCTGATGGCGGGTGCCCGCGGTGTCCAGCTCGCCGAGCTGGGCCTGAAGTCCTCCGCCGAGGGTCGCCGCTTCGACGTACCGGAGCTGACGCTGTGACGATCCACTCCGCGTACGGCACCGGAGTCGGTCCCGTGACGATCCGCCTCACGCACGGCGCATCGGAGCTGATCTGAGTGACCATCCAGCTCCCGCAGGGCCCGTACGAGCCCCGCACCACCCCGCTCGACCTCGCCGCCCCCGGCGCGGCACCGCTCGCCTCCCGTACGGTCTTCTCCGCCGCCCACGTGGTCGCCGACCCGTACGCCGACATCAGCCCCGACGACCCCGTGGCCGTCGACTGGGACGCCACCCTCGCCTTCCGCCGCCACCTCTGGTCGCACGGACTCGGCGTCGCCGAGGCCATGGACACCGCCCAGCGCGGCATGGGCCTCGACTGGGCCGGCGCGGCCGAACTGATCCGTCGCTCCGCCGCCGAGGCGAAGGCGGTCGGCGGCCGGATCGCGTGCGGCGTCGGCACCGACCAGCTGCCCGCCGGGCCCGCCACGCTCGCGCAGGTACGGTCCGCGTACGAGGAGCAGCTCGCCCTGGTCGAGGAGAGCGGCGCCCAGGCCATCCTGATGGCCTCCCGCGCCCTCGCCGCCGCCGCGAACGGCCCCGAGGACTACCTGGAGACGTACGCACACCTGCTGCGCCAGGCCTCCGAACCGGTCGTCCTGCACTGGCTCGGCCCGATGTTCGACCCCGCGCTGGAGGGCTACTGGGGCTCCCCGGACCTCGACGCCGCCACCGACACGTTCCTGAAGGTCATCGCCGAGCACCCGGACAAGGTCGACGGGATCAAGATCTCGCTGCTGGACGCCGAGCGCGAGATCGACGTACGCCGCCGCCTGCCCGGCGGGGTCCGCTGCTACACCGGCGACGACTTCAACTACCCCGAGCTGATCGCGGGCGACGACCGGGGCTTCAGCCACGCCCTGCTCGGCATCTTCGACCCGCTCGGCCCGCTGGCCGCGCACGCGGTACGGGTCCTGGACACCGGGGACGTCCAGGGCTTCCGGGACCTCCTCGACCCGACGGTCGAGCTGTCCCGCCACCTCTTCCGGGCGCCCACCCGCTTCTACAAGACGGGCGTGGTGTTCCTCGCCTGGCTGGCCGGCCACCAGGACCACTTCACGATGGTCGGCGGCCTCCAGTCCGCCCGCTCCCTGCCGCACCTGGCGAAGGCGTACGAACTCGCGGACCGGCTGGGCCTGTTCCCGGACCCGGAGCTGGCCGAATTCCGGATGCGCGCCCTGCTCACGGTCAACGGAGGCAGCCGATGAGTGACGGCCGTCTCTCCATCAACCAGGAGACCATCAAGCAGTGGTCGCTGCCCGAGCTGGCCGAGGGCTGCGTCAAGGCCGGCATCGACAAGGTCGGCCTGTGGCGGGCCCCCGTCCAGGAGTACGGCGTCGAGCGCACCGCCCGACTGCTCGCCGACTCCGGACTGACCGTCACCAGCCTCTGCCGGGGCGGCTTCTTCACCGCACTCGACCCGGCGGAACGGGCCCGCGCCCTGGACGACAACCGCGCCGCGATCGACGAGGCGGCGGCCCTGTCCACCGACACCCTGGTCCTCGTCTCCGGCGGTCTCCCGGCGGGCAGCAAGGACCTGCACGGCGCCCGCGAACGAATCGCGGACGCCCTGGCGCAACTCGCGCCGTACGCGGCCGAGCGCGGCGTACGTCTCGCGATCGAACCGCTGCACCCGATGTTCGCCTCGGACCGCTGCGTCGTCTCCACGCTCTCCCAGGCCCTGGACATCGCGGAACGCTTCCCCGCCGACCAGGTCGGGGTGGTCGTCGATACGTACCACATCTGGTGGGACGACCAGGCGCCCGCCCAGATCGCCCGCGCGGGCGCGGCCGGCCGCATCCACTCCTTCCAACTGGCCGACTGGATCACCCCACTTCCGGCCGGAGTCCTGCTCGGCCGGGGCCAACTCGGCGACGGCGCCGTGGACTTCCGCGCGTTCCGTTCACAGGTCGAGGCCACCGGCTTCGACGGCCCCATCGAGGTGGAGATCTTCAACGAGGCCCTCTGGGCCCGCGACGGCGCCGAAGCCCTCGCGGAGGTCGCGGCCCGCTACGCCGAACACGCCTGCTGAGAAGGCTTTTTTCCGCCAGGGTAAAGAGATCGTCAAGGCATGCAACCGTTCGGCACCCTGCCGGGTCATATCTGGCGTCGGGCGCTTCCGGGGGGATCCGGGGGGATCGGGAAGCCTTGACGGAGGGGGATAGCGAGGGGGGTCCGGTCGCTTCGACCGGGCCCCGTTTCGTTGCGCCGGCTCCGCCCACCGTCGTCGGCCAACACCACCTCGGAGGGCAGGCCCTGCGAGCGCCTACTCCGTTTTGTGGACAACTCCAGAGCTTCACCCGCGAACATGCGGCGTCGGTGTCAGTCCGGACCATGTCCGGCTGGCCAGTTTTGCTCGTTGCTTCCGGGAAGTACGCCATGACAGCATTCGACTCGTGCTCGATATCGGGGAAGACATAGCGGAGCCTGCCCGACCTTCGAAGATCGCCGGCTTGGCCGACTGGCCGCCTGTTCCCGAGGCGCCCCCGGCACCGCGTGAGGCACCGGAACCAACTCCTGCCAAGACGTCGGAACGTGATATGACAGCGGCGTCCCGGCATGAGTTTGCTGTGTTGCTGGGTGAATTCCGGCGTACGGCGGTGCTGGTGCCGCTGGATGAGGCCGGGGATCTGTGGTCGGCGGAGCAGAACGGGGTCTGCTGGATCTGCGCGTTCTCGGACGAGGCAGCCCTTGCCCGGTTTGCGCAAGCCCGGGGGGACGCCGAGCGGGAGTGGACGTATCAGACCGTGCTGGGGGCGCGGTTGCTGGATGCGATGGTTCCGCTGTTGCCGGGGCCGGCGGGGGTGGCGCTGGATGCGGGCAGTGCGGACGGGATGTTGTTCCCGCCGGTGACGGGCATCGTGCCGGATGCTGCGGCGGTCGATCTCGGGGGGACGCGATGAGCGGGGACGGTTCTGATCTCCAGGTGCCGCCGGAGGCCTTGGCCGCGATCGCGGAGGGGATCGACCTGGCTCATGCCGAGTTGAAGGACCTGGGTGGGATCGGAGAGTCGTTCGCCGGGCGCGGGTTCTCCGACCTGGCGTTGTCAGGGCTTGAGCTGGGACACGGCGGGCTGACGTCGGAGTTCGAGACGTTCTGCAACCGCTGGGAGTGGGGTGTGCGGGCGCTGATGCTCCGTGGGAACAACTTCGCGCTGGGGGTGGGCCTCTCGGCCGGCTCGTTCGCCGAACAGGAGCAGTACATCAAGGACTCGTTCAAGATCGGCGAGAACTCCCTCAACGGCAACCCGCACTTGACCGAGGACGAGGTCAAGCAGATGAGCTGGGAGACGATCCGCGACCAGCACGGGTGGGACAACGCGGACTGGAGCAATGAGTCGTTCTCCGAGGCCCACGCAGAGGTCAAGCAGACGTGGAAGGACACCACGTACGACGTCATGGACGCGCAGATGGACGCCATGGAGCGCTCCGGCATCATCGACCCGGCGGTGCGGGATCTGCTGGACGAGCAGCTGAAGGATGATCTCGATCCGTCCCAGGAGACGGTGACGCAGGCCGAGCAGCCGCGGTGGGGGGACGGTCACTGATGGCGGATTTCGGAAGTCTGGGCGGCCTCGTCGGCAAGGCCACCGACAAAGTCGTCGACGGGATCGATTCCGGCATCGACAGGGCAAAAAACTTGTCGGCGAGGGGGTTGACTGGGCAACCGACAAAGCCGGTGACGGCCTGCGGCGCTACGGATACGACGGCGTCGCCGACGCCGTCGAGGACTGGGGTGATGAGACAGCCTCCTCACTCGGCGCGGAGATCGGTGAACAACAGCTCGGCCAGACCGAGGAGCCCGACGAGCTGATCCACGGCAAGCCCGAGCAGATCGCTGCAACGGTCAAGAACCTGCGCGACTTCCGACACGCTTTCGATCTGGTCGGCGGCGGGATGAAGAAGCTCGACTCCAGCAACTGGAAGGGCGAAGCGGCCAACACCTTCCGTGAGAAGTTCGAGACGCTGCCCACGGACTGGCTCCGGGCCGCCGACGCGTTCGAGGACGCGGCCAGGCGCTGGAGACATACTCCAAGACGATCACCAGCGCACAGAGCAAGGCCCGCGAGGCGATCGCCCTGTACAAGGAGGGCGAGAAAGACACCAAGACAGCTGTCGAGGCATACAACAAGAAGGCCGATGCCTATGAAGCTGCCCGCAACGACGCCACCCCGCTGCCCCACCCCGGCACGTTCACCGACCCCGGCAAAGCCAAGCGAGCCAGAGCACGGGAGATTCTGACCGATGCGAGGCGCGCCCGCAACGAGGCCGCCGAGTTGGCGAAGAGTTCTGTCACGGCTGCGATGGCCCACGCGCCGAAGGAGCCCACCGGCCGCGACAAGCTGAAGCTCGACATCGTCGACCAGGGCCTGGGCACGGGCGTCGAGAGCATGCATCTGGCCGGCGGAGTCGTCAAGGGCACAGCCGGCCTGGTCAACTTCGTCCGATCCGTCCACCCTCTCGACGCGTACAACCTGACTCACCCCGCCGAGTACTACAAGGGCGTCAACATGACGCTCGCGGGCCTCGCCTCCACCGCCGCCAACCCCGACCGGGCGCTCAAGAACGCCTGGGACGCGGCGAAGGGCGACCCCGCAGAATTCATCGGCCGACTCATACCCGAGCTGGTCGGGACCAAGGGCGGCGGCCTGATCAAGGGCGGCCTGCGGGCCGGGATGAAGGACCTCCTCGAACGCCCCAAGGGCAAGAACCGGCACGGACACGAGAAGAACCCCGACTCCAACGCCAAGAAATGCAGCGAGGTCAAGTGCGCCGGAGACCCCGTCGACGTCGCGACCGGACGCATGCTGCTGCCACAGACGGACATCGTGCTGCCCGGATCGCTGCCTCTTGTCTTCGAGCGCGTCTTCGACTCCTCGTACCGAGCCGGCCGGTGGTTCGGTACCGGCTGGTCGAGCACGGTCGACCAGCGCCTCGAAATCGACGCGGAAGGCGTGGTGTTCAGCTGCGAGGAGGGCAGCCTGCTGGCCTATCCGCATCCCGCGCCCGGCGTTCCCGTCATGCCCACGCATGGTCGGCGCTGGCCCCTGGACCGGGTGGACGACGGCTACACCATCACCGACCCGGAAACCGGCTGGGTCCGGCACTTCGTCGACCACCCCGACGGAGAGCTGGCGCTCCTGGCACAGATCGATGACCGCAACGGCCGCTGGATCGCCTTCGAGTACGACGAGACAGGTGCTCCGACATCGATCGTCCACCACGGCGGCTACCACCTGAAGCTCACCACGAACGACGGCAGGGTCACCGCAATGCACCTGTCAGGCGCCGCACCGGACGGCACCGACCAGGAGATCCTCCGCTACGGCTACACCGACGGCCACCTCACCGAAGTCACCAACTCCTCGGGCAAGCCATTGCGCTTCGGCTGCGACGAGCTGGGCCGCATCACCTCATGGACGGACACCAACGGCAGCCGGTACGAGTACGTCTACGACGAGCACGACCGCTGCGTGTACCAGACCGGCACCAACGGCCACCTCGAAGCCGGCTTCACCTGGGACGACACCGACCCCGACACCGGCCTACGCATGACGTCCATGACCAACGGCCTCGGCCACACCACCCGATATGTGATCAACGACCGCTCCCAGGTCGTCGCCGAGATCAACGCGCTGGGAGCGGTCACCCGCTACGAGCACGACCGCTACCACCGGCTCCTGTCCGTCACGGACCCGCTCGGACACACCACCCGCTCCACATACGACGAGCACGGCCGCCTCACCTCGTTGATCCGCCCGGACGGGCGCGAACTGACCGCCGACTACAACGCCCTCGGCCTACCGGTACGGGTCAAGGGCACGGACGGCACGGTCACCCGCCAGACATATGACGAGCGCGGCAACCGTACGTCGGTCACCGAGGCCTCGGGCGCGACGACGGCCTACGTGCACGACGAGGCCGGACACCTCATATCCGTTGTGGATGCGCTTGGACACCGCTCCATGGTGCGGTGCGACATGTCTGGCCTGCCCGCCGAGATCACCGACCCGCAGGGCGCAACGACGCGCTACGAGCACGACCCTTACGGTCGCCCGGCCTCGGTAGCCGACGCCCTGGGAGCCATCACCCGGTTCGTCTGGACCACGGAGGGGAAGCTCGCCCACCGCATCGATGCCGATGGCAGCGAACAGTTCTGGACGTACGACGGCGAAGGCAACTGCACCACCCACACCGACCGGATCGGCGGCGTCACCCGCTTCGACTACACCCACTTCGACCTGTTGACCGCCCGCACCGGCCCCGACGGCGTCCGCTACGAGTTCGAGCACGACGCCACCCTCCGCCTCACTCAGGTCACCAACCCCCAGGACTTGACCTGGACGTATGAATACGACGCCGCCGGCCGCCTGATCCGCGAGACCGACTTCGACGACCGAGTCCAGCTCTACACCCACGACAACGCCCGCCGCCTGGCCTCCCGCACCAACCCCCTCGGCCAGACGATCACTTTCGAGCGCAACGAACTCGGCCAGGTTCTCCGCAAGGTTGCCGACGGCAAGGCGACGACGTACGAGTACGACTTCACCGACCAGCTGGCCCAGGCCACAAACGACGACGCGACCGTGATGCTGCTGCGCGACCGGCAGGGCCGACTCATCTCGGAAGCCGTCAACGGCCGCACACTCAGGCACAGCTACGACGAGCTGGGGCGCCGCACGGTCCGGACGACACCCACCGGCACGGAAAGCACTTGGGCGTACGACGTATTGGGCAACCCGACGGCCCTCACCACCCACGGCCACACCCTCACGTTCGCTTACGACGCGGCCGGTCGCGAAGCCTGCCGCCGCCTGGGCGAAGTGACCTTCACCAACGCCTACGACACCGTCGGCCGCCTCACCGCCCAGACCGTCCACGGTCCCGTCGACCGTCTGATCCAACATCGCGCGTACACCTACCGCCCCGACGGCTACGTCACTCGCATCGACGACCACCTCGGCGGTACCCGCCACTACGGCCTCGACCCCACCGGCCGCGTAACCTCCGTCCGTGCCGCCACCTGGTCGGAGTCCTACGCCTACGACGCCGCCGGCAACCAGACCGACGCCAGCTGGCCCGACGCCCACCCGGGAGCCGAGGCAAGGGGATTGCGCACGTACGAGGGCACCCGCATCACCCGCGCCGGCGCGATCCGCTACGAACACGACGCCGCCGGGCGCATCACCCTGCGCCAGAAGACCCGTCTGTCTCGCAAGCCGGACACCTGGCGGTACACCTGGGACGCCGAAGACCGCCTCACCTCGGTCATCACCCCGGATGGCACCCTCTGGCGCTACCACTACGATCCACTGGCCCGCTGAATCGACAAGCAGCGACTGGCTGTCGACGGCGAGACCGTCGCCGAACAAGTCGATTTCACCTGGGACGGCACCACCCTCTGCGAACAAACCACGCACGCCGAGGACATGCCCAACGCCGTCACCCTCACCTGGAACCACCAGGGGCTCAAGCTCCTCACCCAAACCGAACGAATAACCGCTGCTGAAGCGGGTCAACATGAGATTGACTCGCGCTTTTTCGGCATCATCACGGACCTGATCGGTGCCCCAACCCAACTCGTCGACGAGGAAGGAACCCTTGTCTGGCATAGCCGCGCCACACTCTGGGGCTCCACTACGTGGACGAAAAAAAGCACCGCTCACACACCGATCCGCTTCCCTGGTCAATATCACGACTTCGAAACCGAGCTTTACTACAATCTTCACCGCTATTACGATCCAGGTGTAGGAAGATACGCCTCACCAGACCCTCTCGGGCTAGGTGCCGCCCCAAATTCTTCGGCATACGTCATTAACCCTCACACCAGTTGCGACCCTCTGGGTCTGATGCCATCAGAGTGTAAGAAAATTGCTTATGGCAAGTCGAAGGGTGAAGGTCAGGATCTCAAGCGTTCGGCCACAGTTGGCAACGATGAGTGGCAGTTCAATACCGGCCATGGATTTGATCGCGTCCATACAGGGCGCGATGGAGTTCCGAACGACCTGCGAACCACTGGTCTTACGCCCGACCAGATCGAGCAGGGAATCGTTAACTCTGTGTACGACCACATAGAAAATGGAGGAACCGTACCCCGAGTTGGCCCTGGGTTCACTGGACCGTTGGACAGGGAGATACGAATAGAAGGACACAGTATTGGATATCGCGTCTCCCAGACGCCCGATGATGTGTACCGTGTGGTTACATACTGGCTCAACCCCTAAAGAAAAAGGCTCATGTCTGACCTGACTCGATTGACCCGGGATTTGATTGAATCGACGTACGAGGAAAACGCCCAAAAGATCCCTGATCTAGTGCGAGATTTCATCGAAAAAATCACATTCGCCAAACCAGAGGATATTCTTTCTGCTGTGCATGACGTGCTGGCGGAGGATTGGATGGCGATGCCGGTTTGGGCCCGCAATCTCGCTTACAGACTTGTATGCTTGCAGCGCCCAGACGATCCCGAACTGCTGCGCGAAGCGGCGGCCGACCTGTTCTCTTTTGGTCCCGACTGGGATGAAATCGCAGAAGAACTGAGAGCGCGAGCGACACAATTGGAGAACTGATCCGATGCGAGGCATCCTGGCCGGCCTCGCACCCCGGTCAGGAAGCGCTCGGCACACGTGAGTACACAGGCAGGACCATCAAATCGCGCGGGCAACATCTGCTACGAACACGGCGCCCTCGACCGCATCACCCTTCGGCAGAAGACCCGTCTGTCCCGCAAAACCGGACACCTGGCGGAGGACAAAGAAACCGTCGTCGAACGGGTGGCGTTCACCTGGGACGAAACGACCTTGTGCGAGCAGACCACCACGTCCACTGTGCGGCCCCACCCGGTCACCCTCACCTGGGACCACAAGGGCCTGCAGCCCCTGGCTCAGAGTGAACGCATCACCGCCGCAATAGGTTGAGCGCATGGAATCCCGTGAATTTATCAACATTGCGCGCAAGGTCCTGGATGCAGCATCGGGGGCGCGTGAACGCGCGGCCGACGAAGTCACCGATCAGTTGAGCACCTATTCGCCTGCTCAGGCTTCCGCGTTGGCAACGCTGCTGTCGGCAACTGCGGCCTCGGAGAAGGAGAGCTCGGCCCTGGAGGCCGAGCTCCACGCCATCCTCGAATTGATGTCAACGGGCCATGTCGGCCTTGACCACGTCTCACAGCTGCGGGAGATCCGGCTTGGGGAGGTGACACCTGAACTTCGCGGATACGTAACCGACTTGCTTGAAATCTGAGCAGGGCCCCGGGGGGGACAACTTTTCAGCGGGGTTGGGCGGCTCAACGCCGCCTGGCTGAGGCTGTCCCTGACTGCTTCAATCTGCTCTCCTGGGCCCAGGCGTTAATGCTGGACGGTGAGTTGGCCTCCGCCGAGCCGAAGAAACTCCGATACCGGCTGCTGCACGCAGCTGCCTGCCTGTCGAAGGCCAGCACGACGGTGTCGCCCACGCGGATCTCACCGTGACCGATCAAGCCGTCCTCGGTTGCCACCCGCCCGAGCTCCTCCCCGTCGCATGCCTGGGCGACGAAGTCGCGCGCCGTCGGTCCCACTGCACGGCTCCAGGACGTGGCCTGACCACATCCGCCCCAGGTTCGAACACACTCAGTGTCTATCGCTGAAACGTCGCTCTGCTCGTGAGCCGCTCGTGGAGCAGGGCCAGGCGGCAGGAGAGGCAGTGCTCTGTGCGCACCGGCAGTTGTGCTGGAGCGGATATCAGGTGTGTCACATCAAGGGGCCTCTGTCTCCACAGCGGCGTGAGGAAGGCCGACGGGGTAAGACGTCGGCATGCATGGCGCGCCCACGCGGCGGATGCTCCTTGTGCGTACGGGACGAGCCCCGTAACCGGGCCGGGAAGGGGTGGTGGTTGCGGGGCTCGGGGTACCACGGCTCAGGCGCCGATGCGACGGTCCTTGACCGCCGAGACGAACGACGACCAGCCGTCGGCGGAGAAGACGAGCGCGGGGCCGTCCGGGGTCTTGCTGTCGCGGACGGGGACGGTGACATAGCCAGCGGCCACCTCAAGGCAGTCGCCCTGGCCGCCGCCGCTGTAGCTGGACTTGAACCACCCGGTGAGCGTGGACGAGTCGGAGACACTGCACTTACTGCTGACCATGTTCGTATTCCTCTGCTGCTGCCCGCACGAGGGCCAGTGATTCCTGGTGCGACATCGCATCGCTCAAGGCGAGATCGTAGGCCGTTCGGCAGGCCTTAACCAGAGCTGGATCGTCCATCAGATGCCCTGTCAAGAAGCCCTCCACATAGGCCACTGAAGCGGAGTCCTCGAAGCCCATGAGGGATGCCAATCCCTCTTGCAACGAGTGGGCGCCCGCGCTGAACGGCAGCACATGCAGCCGAAGCCGTCCGGCGTCGGCCATGTCCGCGATCTTGCGCAGTTGCTCCGCCATGACCTGCGGCCCGCCGACCTGACGCCTGAGCACGGCCTCGTCCAGCATGGTCCACAGGACAGGGTTCAACGGGCCGTCGAGGATGTGGGCACGTTCCGTCCGGATGACGACATCTCTGTCAAGGTCCTCCTGCCGATGGTTCGGCCGGTATGCGCGGAACAGCGCACGCGCGTACCCGTTCGTTTGGAGCAGGCCGGGTACCAGAGAGAGCGCGAACTGCTGGATCAGTGTTGCCTGCCGCTCCAACTCCGCCATTACGGCGAAGTGATCGGCGTACTTCGTCTCCAGGTCCTCCAGCCATCGGGTGAAGAACCCATCCGTCTGAAGCGCGCGGTCGACCCGCTGTGCGTCATCCGGGTTCGGCAGGCGCCGCCCCGCCTCGTAGTGACTGATCAGCGTCGGCGAGCACACGACCTGATCTCCCAGGGCCTCCTGGGTCAGCCCCGCCGCCGTCCGTCGCAGCCTCAGCTCCTCCCCGTACTTCTCCCTCGGTGTACGCGGCTTCCGGTTCATCGCCATCCAGCCCCAACTCCTCTGTCTGACCAGCGGGCTGTCAAGCCCGACCCCCTGGCAGCGTAGCCACGCCCGACCCCACTCTGTGATCAGTTCGCCACAGAACGCATCCGTTCGTGGGTAGTCAGAGGGAGAGCGCACCGACATGAAGAATTTCGTCCGCCGGTTCACCGAGTCGCTGGCGCGGCTGTTGCGCCCGGTCCCCGTCACCGTCCATCCGTACTCCTGTGTATACGTGGCCGGCCCCACCGTCCGCCGTATCGGTGAGCCTGCGCTACGTGGGGAGGACGGCCCACTGGTGCGTCCCTATCTCGTCGCGCACGAGCGGCAGTTGGCCGAGGCGCGGCGGCGATCGCGCACGTTGTGGATTGCCGTGCACGCTGTGGACATCAGGCCCAGGCCCCTTCGCCGAGCCGAGGTCGCCGCGTGAACGGGGAGCCGTGCGAACACCGCACGTTCAGGTTGCTGCCATGGACGGCGGCGGAGGGCAAGCCGTGTTACGTCCTGGGGGACGGCACCGGCTACGTGTCACGGGTGGCCGACGGTATCGAGAGCATCCAACTCGGAATGGCGGACGACCTGCTCGGCCACGCCGCCGACCTTCTGGCGGACCGACGGGTCACCGGGGAGGAGCTCCACTTCCTCGCCAGCCGGCTGAGCGAGTCGTTGCAGGAGGTCAAGCGGGTCGCGGAGAGTCGGGGTTCGCGACTGAACGCGAGTGGGCCTGTTCCGGACAATGGCAGGCCGGGGCACC
This sequence comes from Streptomyces sp. NPDC057543, assembly GCF_042801895.1. Classification (NCBI taxonomy): domain Bacteria; kingdom Bacillati; phylum Actinomycetota; class Actinomycetes; order Kitasatosporales; family Streptomycetaceae; genus Streptomyces; species Streptomyces sp. NPDC057543. Next base: position 20,767 of record NZ_JBHVFF010000018.1, read on the forward strand.
GAGAAACGGACATTGGCAGCCGGTGAGTCGGCAACTTGCTTGACGAGCTCCCGGACCGTCACGAAACCACCGACTTCGAGGCATTCGCCGTCAGCGGAAGAGGCCGAGGACCCCGTTCACCCAGATCCCGACGAACACGATCGCCAGGAGCGCGCAGCCCACGGCCGCCAAGGACTGGCGCAATGAACTCGCCTCCGGCGCGTCACCCCGTACCTCAGTGAGGGTGTCCCAGGTGACCGGTTGGCCGACGGCCTTGGAGGCGGCGGTCCGCACGGTTGCCAACTGCTCTTCGATGAAGGGGGAGTCGGCCGCCGATTCCGGGCCCTGCCAGGCCAGGGCGCGCATCCGGCGCACCGGGTCGCTGTACCTCTTGTCGAACGCGGCGACCTCGTCCGGGAGCCTGTCCTCTTCGAGGTACGACCAACGGCCGGCCTCGGCAAGGTCGCCGTACATCCGGTAGATGGCGGCCAGGCGTCGGCGCAGAGCCGGGTGGTGCGGGTAGGACGAGACCAGTCCGCGCAGTCGTTGGCGGGCCATGGGCACACGTCCCGCGGCGAGGTCCGCGTCCACGCGCTCCAGCGTCTCCTTCAGTGCCATGCGCACATCATCAGGCGTGCCCGCGGATGTGTGTAAGTGAATTATTTCAAGGTGCTCCGGAGACCGGCCGGTTGCAGCTTCGGTGCGTGGTCGGAAGTGCGCTCGATGCGGCAGAGGGCGGTCCGACGACGTGGGCGCACATGCGCAGGGGGAGGTCGGTGCGGTGCTGGGGCCGTTGGGCTTCTACGACGAGTTCGATGACGTGGAGGTTCGGACGAGAACGGGTACACCGTCGCCCGCGTCGACATCGGTCGGGGCCGCGGCCGGGAGATGCTGCCCGACGTGCCGGATGTGGTGAAGGTGGATATGTGAGGCCGCACTGAAGCGGCGGTCCGGCCGGTCGCGGCGTGACTGGGCGAGGAGGCGCGATGCGAACCAGCGACGAGATCTATCACCGGGTCCGCTGGGACCCGCGGTTCGACCCGGCCCGGTTCGTGCTGGGGATCAGCCAGCGCGGGGATGCCTGCAAACGCATCCCGCTGCCTTCATTCGTGCCCGGGGGCGCCATCCCGTGGCACCGGGTGGTGTTCATCGAGGCGGACGGCGAGGTGGTCTGGGACCGGGCCACGGGCGTGGACCGCATCGATGCGTCGGGCGCCGGCCGGGCGCGGGACCCGCGAGCTGACCTGAGCTTCGATACGAGCTCCGGCAGGGGCGATCCCGTCGGCGTCCTCGACGTGCCCCCGACGGCCCGCACAGCGGTGGCCTGGATCCCGCCCGCGGAGCTGTGGCCGCCGATCCAGGACATCCGCCGGGATTACGATCCGCAGATCCACCGGTGGCCGCCGCACGTCAATGTGCTCTTCGGCTTCGTGCCGGAGTCCGACTTCGAGCGCGCTGCCCCGCTGCTCGCCGCGGCGACGGCCGAGACGCCGGTCTTCACCGCCCGGTTGGACGGGGTGCGCACCTTCCGGCACAGGGCGTACTTCACCGTGTGGCTCGACCCGACGGCGGCCGGCCAGGCGCCGTGGGCCGACCTGCACCGCCTGCTGCAGCAGCGGTTCCCGCGCTGCAGTGGGCCCGCCAAGAACTTCACCCCACATCTGTCCCTGGGCCGGACCCGGGATCCGCGGCGAGTCACCGCCGACTGCGTCACCCGGCTCGACACCATGGCGGCGACAGTCTGGGAACTCGTGCTGCTCTCACGTAGGGGCGACGGGCCGATGCGGCCACGGGCCACGGTCGCCCTGCGAACGGGCGAGGTCCGCCGGCTGCCCGCGCCCGGCATCGGAGCGCCGGGCCCGGAGGACACGGCATGGCTTTCCGGGATCACCGACAGATGAGCCCATGGGCGGCTGGGGCAAAGCGTCGCCGGACAACAGCTTCCCAGCCGCTCCGACCGCCCTCCTCGGCGAGCGTCTTGATGCCCTGGAGGGTGGTCTCCATCCCGGCACGCAGTTCCTTCAGCCGGAAGGCGATCACCTCCTGCTCCCGGTCCGGCCGGCTCTCGATGGCTGCGGTGACCCCGCTGCGGCCCGGCACGGCTGCCTCGATATGGACAACACTGTTCACGCTCGGACCATCGGCGTATTCCAAGGCGTCTTCCTCACGCGGGAGTTGCTGATCATTCCGATCCTGGACCATGGGCGCAACAGGCCCTCGCCCGGCTGTGTTCCCGGCGGTCCGGGCAGCGCTGCTCAGGCGCCGTCACCACAGGAAACGGGCGGCCTCCGAGGCCGGAAATGCGTTGTCGGTGGGAACCGATACCGTCGGAACATGTCCAACATGGCCGTCCTCGAAGGTGTGCTGGAGCGCATCACGTACGCCAACGAGGAGAACGGGTACACCGTCGCTCGCGTTGACACCGGGCGGGGCGGCGGTGATCTGCTCACGGTGGTCGGCTCGCTGCTCGGGGCCCAGGTCGGTGAGTCGCTGCGGATGGAGGGGCGCTGGAGCTCGCACGCGCAGTACGGCAAGCAGTTCACGGTCGAGAACTACACGACCGTGCTGCCCGCCACCATCCAGGGCATCCGCCGCTATCTCGGCTCCGGGCTGATCAAGGGCATCGGCCCGGTCATGGCGGACCGGATCACCACCCACTTCGGGGTCGACACCCTCGACATCATCGAGCGGCAGCCGAAGCGGCTGGTCGAGGTGCCGGGGCTAGGGCCGAAGCGGACGAAGATGATCGCCGCCGCCTGGGAGGAACAGAAGGCGATCAAGGAGGTGATGGTCTTCCTCCAGGGGGTCGGGGTCTCCACCTCCATCGCGGTCCGTATCTACAAGAAGTACGAGGACGCCTCGATCTCCGTCGTGAAGCACCAGCCCTACCGGCTGGCCGCCGACGTCTGGGGCATCGGCTTCCTCACCGCCGACAAGATCGCCCAGGCGGTCGGCATCCCGCACGACAGTCCGGAGCGGGTCAAGGCGGGGCTGCAGTACGCACTGTCGCAATCCACCGACCAGGGGCACTGCTTCCTCCCCGAGGAGCGGCTGATCGCCGATGGCGTGAAGCTGCTCCAGGTCGATACGGGGCTGGTCATCGAGTGCCTCGCCGAACTGGCCGAGGACCCGGAGGGCGTCGTACGGGAAAAGGTGCCGTCGCCCGAGGGCGGTGAGCCGGTCACCGCCGTGTATCTCGTGCCGTTCCACCGCGCCGAGGTCGCGCTCGCCGCGCAGGTGCAGCGGCTGCTGCGGACGCCCGAGGACCGGATGCCGGCCTTCCAGGACGTCGACTGGGCCAAGGCGCTGACCTGGCTCGCGGGCCGTACGGGGGCGACGCTGGCCCCCGAGCAGGAGGCCGCCGTCCGGCTCGCGCTCAGCCGCAAGGTCGCCGTGCTGACCGGTGGGCCCGGCTGCGGGAAGTCGTTCACCGTCCGCTCCGTGGTCGAACTCGCCCGCGCCAAACGCGCCAAGGTCGTGCTGGCCGCGCCCACCGGGCGGGCGGCCAAGCGGCTCTCCGAGCTGACCGGGGCCGAGGCGTCCACCGTGCACCGGCTGCTCGAACTCAAGCCGGGCGGGGACGCGGCCTACGACCGGGACCGGCCGCTGGACGCCGATCTGGTCGTCGTCGACGAGGCGTCGATGCTCGATCTGCTGCTCGCCAACAAGCTGTTCAAGGCCGTGGCACCCGGTGCCCATTTGCTGCTCGTCGGGGACGTCGACCAGCTGCCGTCGGTCGGTGCGGGGGAGGTGCTGCGCGATCTGCTGGCCGAGGGCGGACCCGTTCCGGCGGTCCGGCTGACGACGATCTTCCGGCAGGCCCAGAAATCCGGCGTCGTCACCAACGCCCACCGCATCAACACCGGGACGCCGCCCCTCACCCAGGGCCTGGACGACTTCTTCCTCTTCGTCGAGGACGAGACGGAGCAGGCGGGCGTCCTCGCGGTGGACGTCGCCGCTCGCCGTATCCCGGCCAAGTTCGGCCTCGATCCCCGGCGTGACGTCCAGGTCCTCGCCCCCATGCACCGCGGCCCGGCCGGCGCGGGCGCGCTCAACGGGCTGCTCCAGCAGGCCATCACCCCGGGCCGCCCCGACCTCCCCGAGAAGCGGGTGGGCGGCCGGGTCTTCCGGGTCGGCGACAAGGTCACCCAGATCCGCAACAACTACGACAAGGGGGAGAACGGCGTCTTCAACGGCACGGTCGGCGTCGTCACCGCCCTCGACCTGGACGAACAGCGGCTGACGGTGCTGACCGACGAGGACGAGGAGATCGGTTACGACTTCGACGAGCTGGACGAGCTGGCCCACGCGTACGCCATGACGATCCATCGCTCCCAGGGCAGCGAGTACCCGGCCGTCGTCATTCCCGTCACCAGGAGCGCCTGGATGATGCTTCAGCGGAACCTCCTGTACACCGCCGTGACCAGGGCCAAGAAGCTTGTCGTGCTGGTCGGGTCGCGGCAGGCGATCGGCCAGGCCGTCCGCACAGTTTCCGCAGGCAGGCGCTGTACGGCGCTGGATTACCGGTTGTCAGGCGGCGCGGGCGGAGGATCCGCCGAAAAAATGATCGATCAAATCGGTGGGAAACATCACGGAGCCCTTCCGGAACCGGAGTCAAGGGGGCAGGATGAGTAAGCTCGCGGCACTCAGTGCCGCGAGTAGGTCCAATGGACGACCCCGAGTGCACTCTCCTGAGCCAAATGGGGGAGGGTGGAGACAGTCAGGGAACCTCAAAGAAGAGGCACTACGTCGGTGAGGGATGACGTGAGCGAGCACACCAACAACGCTGTAGTACTGCGGTACGGCGACGGCGAGTACACCTACCCGGTGATCGACAGCACCGTCGGCGACAAGGGCTTCGACATCGGGAAGCTCCGGGCCAATACCGGTCTGGTGACGCTGGACAGCGGATATGGCAACACCGCCGCCTATAAATCCGCCATCACCTACCTCGACGGTGAGCAGGGCATTCTGCGCTACCGCGGCTACCCCATCGAGCAGCTCGCCGAGCGCTCGACGTTCCTCGAGGTCGCGTACACGCTCATCAACGGCGAGCTTCCCAAGGTTGACGAGCTGTCGACCTTCAAGAACGAGATCACCCAGCACACGCTGCTGCACGAGGACGTCAAGCGGTTCTTCGACGGCTTCCCGCGTGACGCCCACCCGATGGCCATGCTGTCCTCGGTCGTCAGTGCGCTGTCCACGTTCTACCAGGACAGCCACAATCCGTTCGACGAGGAGCAGCGCCACCTCTCGACGATCCGGCTGCTGGCCAAGCTGCCGACGATCGCGGCGTACGCGTACAAGAAGTCGATCGGACACCCGTTCGTCTACCCGCGTAACGACCTCGGGTACGTCGAGAACTTCCTGCGCATGACCTTCTCGGTCCCCGCCCAGGAGTACGACCTGGACCCGGTCGTCGTCTCCGCGCTCGACAAGCTGCTCATCCTGCACGCGGACCACGAGCAGAACTGTTCGACCTCCACCGTGCGTCTGGTCGGCTCCTCGCAGGCGAACATGTTCGCCTCGATCTCCGCCGGTATCTCGGCGCTGTGGGGCCCGCTGCACGGTGGCGCCAACCAGTCGGTGCTGGAGATGCTCGAAGGCATCCAGGCCAACGGCGGCGATGTCGACTCCTTCATCCGCAAGGTGAAGAACAAGGAGGACGGCGTCCGGCTGATGGGCTTCGGCCACCGCGTCTACAAGTCCTTCGACCCGCGCGCCAAGATCATCAAGGCTGCCGCGCACGACGTGCTGTCCGCGCTCGGCAAGTCCGACGAGCTGCTCGACATCGCGCTGAAGCTGGAGGAGCACGCGCTCTCCGACGAGTACTTCGTCTCCCGCAACCTCTACCCCAACGTGGACTTCTACACGGGGCTGATCTACCGGGCCATGGGCTTCCCGACCGAGATGTTCACCGTGCTCTTCGCGATCGGCCGGCTCCCCGGCTGGATCGCCCAGTGGCACGAGATGATCAAGGAGCCGGGTTCCCGCATCGGCCGCCCGCGCCAGATCTACACCGGCGAGGTCCTGCGCGACTTCGTCCCGGTCGAGAGCCGCTGAGCCTCGTACCGACCCCGCACCACCCCGGCCGCCCCGCCGGTTGTCTTCGCCCCGTGTACCGCGCTTTCGCACAGAGCGCGGTGACCGGGGCGATTTGCGTGCCCGAGAGGCACGGCAGCGAGAAGCGCCCCGCCATCGATCCCCCCACGGGCCGACAGCGAGGCGCTTCCCATATCCCGGAGCGGATTCCCCCCACGGGATCCGGCCGGGCGTCTGTGGGAGCCGAAGCTCCTGGGCGCGCTGCGCGCTCTTCACTTGTACTTCCGGTGCGGTCTGCCGGGGTACGTACGCACGGGAGGGCCGCTCAAAGCTCCCCGGTGCACGTGCCCCGGCCAACGCTTGCCCGAAGCATCCCCCAAGACACTTCGATGGACGTCCCCCAAGACATCCTTGGCATCGCACTCTTAGACTCGCGAACCCACCGAATGGTTACCCTGAAACCGGTGTGATCTAAATCTCTTTGTGGATGTTACGTGAAGGCGCGCAACCGCAGGCTGTTCGTCACGACGAAGACCGATGAGAAGGCCATCGCCGCTCCGGCAATCATAGGGTTGAGCAGGCCAAATGCCGCAAGGGGCAGGGCAGCAACGTTATAGCCGAATGCCCAGAAGAGGTTGCCCCTGATGGTGGCCAGGGTGCGCCGGGAGAGCCTGATCGCGTCAGCCGCCACCTTGAGATCTCCACGAACGAGGGTGAGATCGCCGGCCTCGATCGCGGCATCCGTACCGGTTCCCATCGCCAGGCCGAGATCGGCGGTGGCCAGGGCGGCCGCGTCATTGACCCCGTCACCGACCATGGCGACGGAGCGCCCGCGAGCCCGGAGCCGCTCGATGACGTGGACCTTCTCCTCGGGCAGGACCTCGGCGTGGACCTCGTCGATCCCGACGGCGCGGGCCACCGCCTCCGCCACGGCTCGGTTGTCGCCGGTCAGCAGGACGGGGTGGAGGCCGAGCGCGCGCAGTTCGGCGACGGCGTCCGCGCTGGAGTCCTTGACCGCGTCGGCGACGGCGAGGACGCCGCGCGCCCGGCCGTCCCAGGCGACCGCGATCGCCGTGCGGCCCCGGGTCGCCGCGTCCGCCACGGCGTCGGACAGGGCCTCGGGGACGGCGATGCCCGCGTCGGCGAGCAGCTGCGGGCGGCCGACCAGTACCCGGTGGCCCTCGACCGTGCCGCGTACGCCGAGGCCCGCGACGTTGGTGAAGTCCTCGGGGGTGGGCAGGTCGGCACCGGTGCGTTCGGCGGCTCCGGCGGCGACGGCGTGGGCGATGGGGTGCTCGGAGGAGTGTTCCAGGGCGCCCGCGAGCCGCAGTACGTCGTTCTCGTCGGTGCCGTTCGCCGTGTGCACGTCCAGCAGGGTCATCCGGCCGGTGGTGACCGTGCCGGTCTTGTCGAGGACGATCGTGTCGATGCGGCGGGTGGTCTCCAGGACCTCGGGGCCCTTGATCAGGATGCCGAGCTGGGCGCCGCGCCCCGTACCGACCATGAGGGCGGTCGGGGTGGCGAGGCCCAGGGCGCAGGGGCAGGCGATGATCAGCACGGCTACGGCGGCGGTGAACGCGGCCGTCACGTCGTCCGTGACCAACAGCCACCCGACCAGGGTGGCCAGCGCCAGGGCCAGCACCACGGGGACGAAGACCGCGGAGATCCGGTCGGCGAGGCGCTGCACCTCGGCCTTGCCGCTCTGCGCCTCCTCGACGAGCTTCGCCATCCGGGCCAGCTGGGTGTCGGCGCCGACCCGGGTCGCCTCGACGACGAGCCGGCCGCCCGCGTTGAGCGTGGCCCCGGTGACGGAGTCGCCTACACCCACGTCGACGGGTACGGACTCGCCGGTGAGCATGGAGGCGTCCACGGCCGACGCGCCCTCCACGACGGTGCCGTCCGTGGCGATCTTCTCGCCGGGGCGGACAACGAAGCGGTCGCCGACGGTGAGCCGGCCGACGGGGACGCGTACCTCCGTGCCACCCCTGAGGACGGTGACGTCCTTCGCGCCCAGGTGCATCAGCGCCCGCAGGGCGGAACCGGCCTTCCGCTTGGACTTCGCCTCCAGGTAGCGGCCCAGCAGGATGAAGGTGATGACACCGGCGGCGACCTCCAGATAGATGGTGGAGGAGGCCCCGTCGCGCGAGACGGTGAAGTCGAAGCCGTGCCGCATCCCGGTCATGCCCGCGTCGCCGAAGAACAGCGCCCACAGGGACCAGCCGAAGGCGGCGAGGGTGCCGACCGAGACCAGGGTGTCCATGGTGGCCGCGCCGTGCCGGAGGTTGGCCCAGGTGGCGCGGTGGAAGGGAAGTCCGCCCCAGACCACGACGGGGGCGGCGAGGGTGAGGGAGAGCCACTGCCAGTTGTCGAACTGGAGTGCCGGGACCATGGCGAGCACGACGACGGGCGCGGCGAGGACGGCCGAGACGATCAGGCGCTGACGCAGCGACGCGAGCGCGGCGGCGGCGCGTCGCTCGGCGGGGTCGCCGTCGTCGGTCTCGGCTTCGGTGCTGCTTTCGGCGGTCCGGGGTTCGGCGGGTTCGGTCCCGGTGCCGATCTCGGGGGCGCCTTCGGCGGTGGCCGCGGGCGTGGCGGGCGCGACCCGCGCCCCGGCGGGCGGTGCGGGATCGGGACGGCGTACGGGTTGCGCCGTGTAACCGGTCTTCTCGACCGTGGCGATCAGATCCGCCAGACCGGTCCCCGGACCGAAGGAGACGCGGGCCTTCTCGGTCGCGTAATTCACGCTGGCGGTGACGCCGTCCATCCGGTTGAGCTTCTTCTCGACGCGGGCCGCGCAGGAGGCGCAGGTCATCCCGCCGATCGTGAGCTCCGCCCGTGAACTCTCCGCCGCCGGGGTCTCGGCCTCTGTCGCGCTGTGCATGTCCGTACTCCTGAAACGCCTGCCGGGCCGTACCCCACCAGTATCTGCTGGTCGGTCCGGCCCGGCGGCAAAGAGGGGTGATGCGGGTGATTCTGTGTTTCCGGGTGCGGCGGGTGGGTCCCGATGGTGTTCAGGCCCGGCCGACGAGCTCGTAACCGGCCTCGTCCACCGCGGCGCGCACGGCGTCCTCCGCCAGCGGGGCCCGGGAGACGACGGTCACCTGGCCGGTGGAGGCGACGGCCTTCACCGAGGTGACGCCCTCGATGCCGGAGATCTCCTCGGAGACGGCACCTTCGCAGTGCCCGCAGGTCATGCCGGACACCTGGTAGACGGTGGTCACCGCGCCCGTCCCGTCACCGCTGTCCGTGCTGCCGTGGCAGGAGCCACTCGGCGAGCAGCAGGAGCCGGTGGCCTGGGGGAGCTGGGTCTCGGCGGTCATGGTGTTCTCCTCTTCGATGAGCGCGGAAGGATGTGGCGACAGGGGCCCGGGAGGCCCCGGTGCCCCTCGACACTCTTCAGACTATACCCCTAGGGGGTATGAATGCGAGCGTCGGCGGTTGGGGCGGGTGTCGGTGACCCGGGCGACCGGCCGGATCGTGATGCCGTGCATCGAGTCCCGGAGCGAGTGCAGCACGGCGACGCGGGGGCTGGCGGCGATCGCGGGCGCGGCGAGGTGGAAACGCCCGTTCGGCCTCCGGAAGGAGAGGGCGGGGGGCGGTGTCGGCCGGACGGCTTCTCGGGTCAGTCGTACGGAGGCGGGTGGGGAGGACCGCCATGCCGGTCGAGTGGGCCTCAGTGGGTGAAGAGGGTACTGGTGAGGACCACGTGGACAGTGGTGCCGCCGAGGATGCTCAGCAGGGCGTTGCGGCGCCACAGGTGCAGTCCGATGGTGACAGCCAATGCCGTCACAGGGGCGATGGCCCTGGTTTCGGTCACGGGGAGGTCGCGCAGGCAGTAGACGAGCAGGATCACCATGACGCCGGCGGGCATGCGACTGCTGAGGTACTGGATGGTCCGGCTCCCGCGCAGCGGGGCGAGGGCGGCGAAGGGCAGGGCGCGCAGGGCCCAGGTCACGGCGGCGGAGACGGCGACCGCGGCGATGAGGTAGGGGGTGTCAGGCATGGTTCGGCTTCCTGCCGGTGGCGAGGTGGCGGGCCAGGAGCCCGCCGGTGAAGAGGGCGAAGGCGGCCAGGAGCATCTGGTCGGGGAAGAGAAGCCGGGCTGCCAGGGCGCTCAGGAGAGCGAGGGCGGGGGTGGGCAGGTCGCCGCGCCGGTCCCGGAGGGCGTCGAGCGCGAGGACGGTGAACAGCGCGGGAAGCGCGAAGTCCAGGCCGGTGACGTTGTCGGGGAGGAGGGAGCCGAGCAGGGCTCCGGCGGTGGCGCCTCCGGTCCAGTACAGGTGCATGAACAGCTGAAGGCAGAGGATTCGGCGGCCGGACCACGAGCGGGCCCGCTCCCCGGTGGTCAGGGCGTATGCCTCGTCGGTGAGGGCGAAGGTGCTGTAGCCCTTGGCAAGGCGGCCCTTCACGCGGTGCAGGGGGAAGGAGAGTGCGTAGAAGAGGTGTCGGATGTTCACCAGGAAAGCGGTCAGGGCGATGCTCGCCAGTGGCGCGACGGCGACGACCAGGCCGATGAGCAGGAACTCGAACGAGCCGGCGTAGATCAGGGTCGTGAACGCGGTGGCCCACCATCAGTCCAGCCCGGCCTGCGTGACGAGCACGCCGAAGGCGAGGCCGAGCGGGACCAGACCCAGGCCCACGGAGGCGGAGTCCTTGAACGCGGCCCGGACTTCGGGCGTCGTCCGGGGTGAGGGGGCGGGAGTAGTGGGTCGGGCAGGGCCGCCGATAGCGGCAGTCGGTATTCCCATGGATGAAATTTTAGGACGAATCGGACCTTATATGGTTGCGCATCGTGACCCTACGATGGGTGTGTGAGCAATCAAATTCAACTGGATGCCGTCGACCGTGACATTTTGTTTCACCTGCGACGGGACGGTCGGCTGACCAACGTCGAGCTGGCCAAGCGGGTCGGCCTCACGCCGCCGCCGTGCCTGCGCCGGGTCAAGCGTCTGGAGGAGGCCGGGATCATCTCCGGCTATCGCGCGGTCGTCGACCCCGCAGCAGTGGGACACGGCCTGGAGGTCCTCGTCGACGTCGAGGTCTACGCCACCGACCGCAAGACCGTCGAGGCGTTCGAGGAGACTGTCGCCTCCTATGAGGAGGTGATCGAGTTCCGCCGCTTCTTCGGCCGCCCGGACTACTTCCTTCGTGTCGCGGTCGCCGACCACGCCGCCTACGAAGCCTTCCTCACCGGCAAGCTCACCGGTCTGCCCGGCGTCCTGCGGACCGATTCCCACCTGACCATGAAGACGATCAAGACCAACTCCGGGTAGGGGTGGCGCGTTCCTTCATCCCCCGGCAGACGCAGCCCCGCACGGCGGGCGGGTTCTGGGTGCTCTCGCCGTGCGGGGCTGCGTTTGCCAGGGGATCAGTCCCCACGTCCTCGGTTGCCGGGTCTTGAGGCGACCCAGGCACGGATGGTGTCCGCGTACCAGTAGGGCTTGCCGTTCTCCACATGGTCGGGTGATGGGAGGAGACCGTGCTTTCGGTACGAGCGGACGGTGTCCGTCTGCACCCGGATGTGCGCCGCGATGTCCTTGTAGGACCAGAGCCTTCTGTCCGTCATGGGTGTCACCTCTCTGCGCCGCGGCGGCAGCCGGGAAGGCCGTCGGAGGAGCCGCGGCACGGACGCTGACGATCACTCAGCCTGCGTTCGGTGCAACGAGAGGGAGTGAGCCCGGGGAGGGGCTGTCGTGCGCCTGTGACGGAAGAGCCACGTAACGCGGACATGTGTGACGAGCGGGTTACGGGAGACCGGAGCGAGAGGTGGTGTACGCCGTCGTCACCTCGGCGGATAGGGGAGAGGGGTCTCGCGGCTCGGTCCCGCGTGCCAGAGTGCCGACCAGGTCGCCGCGGTGACCAGGCCGTTCGGCCTGAGCGGCGGGTTGTCCGCCTGGAAGCGCTGCACGGCGAGGAGGGTCTGCGGTCCGAACGTTCCGTCGACCGCGGACCACGGCAGATAGTGGCGGTTGGCCAGCATGCACTGCACCTGGGAGACCCGCTCGCCCTGCTCGCCGTAGATGGTCGGCTCGTCGCCGTCGTAGAAGACGCAGACCGGGCTGGAGCCGGGCGGTGGCGGCGGGTTGTGCTCGTCGGCCGAGGCGGTCGAGGTGGTCGAGCCGCCCAGGCCGACGGCGAGGGCGGCGGCCAGAGCGACCGCGGCCAGGGCCCCGGCCGTCCTGCGGGGCGACAGCATCTTCCGGATCATGGTGAGTTGCTCCTCGTGCGGCGTGGTGGGGTGCGCGGCCGGGGCCGTGCACCGGCTTCTCACCGAGGACAACACCGCGTGCCGCCCCTACGTCACTTCCCGGCGCGCCTCGGCGTGTCAGGGGCCCGGTGCGGGCCGCCGCAGGTGCGGAGGAAGGCCCGGGTGCGGCGGGCGATGGGCAGGGGTTTGTCGGGCGGGCACGGATACATGTCCTGCTCGACGATGGCGAAGAGATCGACGTCCAGCTCGCGGGCGGCGGCGAGCACGGGTTCCAGCGCGGGCACCCCGCCCGGCGGTTCGCACATCACGCCGCGCGCCACGGCGGGCCCGAACGGCACCTCGTCCGCCACGACTTGGGCCAGGATCTCCGGGTCGACCTGCTTGAGGTGCAGATAGCCGATCCGTTCCCCGTACGTCTCGATCAGCTTGACGCTGTCGCCGCCGCAGTAGGCGTAGTGGCCGGTGTCGAGGCAGAGCGAGACCAGGTCGGGATCGGTGGCGTCGAGGAAGCGGGTGACGTTCTCCGCGCTGTCGATATGGGTGTCGGCGTGCGGATGGACGACGATGCGCAGCCCGAACCGGTCCCGCACCTCGCGGCCCAGCCGTTCCGTCAGGGTGGTGAGGTCGCGCCACTGCTCCGCGGTCAGCTCCCGGTCCTCCAGGAGCTCGCCCGTCCTGTCGTCGCGCCAGAACGACGGGATGACCACCAGGTGCCCGGCGCCCATCGCCCGGGTGAGTGCCGCGATATCGGCGACATGCGCCCAGGTCCGGTCCCAGACGCCGGGGCCGTGGTGCAATCCGGTGAAGACGGTCCCGGCCGAGACCGTGAGTCCGCGGCGGCGGGTCTCGTCGGTGAGACGGGCCGGGTCGGTCGGGAGGTAACCGTACGGACCGAGCTCGATCCACTCGTAACCCGCCGCGGAGACCTCGTCGAGGAAGCGCTGCCAGGGCACTTGCCGCGGATCGTCGGGGAACCACACCCCCCACGAGTCGGGTGCCGAACCGATACGGATACGGGCCGGAGCCGCTGCGGAGGAGGTCATGCCGCCCAGCCTCCCGGCCCCGAGGAACCGTGTCAATGATTCGTCCGTATGTCCGGACAAACCGTTGACAGGGGTGCGGGGGAGGGCTAGACCTGGGGACAGCCGCCCGGTCGCCGGTCGAAGGGATGCAGATGCCTGAGCTGTACGACGTGATCACCATGGGCCGGATCGGTGTGGATCTCTACCCCCTGCAGACCGGTCGACCACTGGCCCGGGTCGACACCTTCGGGAAGTTCCTCGGCGGCTCACCCACCAACGTCGCCGTCGCCGCGGCCCGGCTCGGCCGGCGGGCCGCGGTGGTGACCCGTACCGGCCGGGACGCGTTCGGGGAGTATCTCCACCAGCAGTTGCGGGAGTTCGGGGTGGACGATCGCTGGGTGACGCCCGTCGACGCGTATCCGACGCCGGTCACCTTCTGCGAGATCTTCCCGCCCGACGACTTCCCGCTCTACTTCTACCGCCGGCCCAAGGCCCCCGACCTGGAGATCCACGCTTCGGAGCTGGACCTCGACGCGGTACGCGCGGCCCGGGTCTTCTGGATGACGGGCACCGGGCTGTGCGCCGAACCCAGCCGCGCGTCGACCCTCGCCGCACTCCGCGCCCGCGACCGGAACGGCATCACCGTCTTCGACCTCGACTGGCGCCCGATGTTCTGGGACGCCGACTCGACCACCTCCGACTCGACCACCTCCGACTCCACGACCTCCACCCCAACTGCCCGCTACCGCGAGGCCCTCGCCCACGCCACCGTCGCCGTCGGCAACCTCGACGAGTGCGAGATCGCGACCGGCGAGCGCGAACCGTACGCGGCCGCCCGTGCCCTGATTGCCGCGGGCGTCGAGCTGGCCGTCGTCAAACGGGGCCCCAAGGGTGTCCTCGCCGTCCACCGCGACGGCACGGTGGCCGATGTGCCGCCGCTGCCGGTCGAGGTGGTCAACGGCCTCGGCGCCGGCGACGCCTTCGGCGGGGCGCTCTGCCACGGGCTCCTCGCCGGCTGGGAGACCGAACGCGTCATGCGGTACGCCAACGCGGCCGGTGCGATCGTCGCCTCCCGGCTCGCCTGCTCGTCCGCCATGCCGTTCCCATACGAAGTCGAAGCGGCCCTGGCCGCAGGCGCCGTCACCTCCCGCCCCACCGGAGCCACCCCATGACGCCCCCGGCCTCCTCGGTCTCCGAACTCGTCCAGCTGCGCATGCGCCACCCCGAGGCCGTCGCCGAGGCCGCCGCGCACCGCCGCAGACGTCCCCTCGTCGGCGACGGCGGACGCCTGATGATCATCGCGGCGGACCATCCGGCCCGCGGCTCCCTCGCCGTCGGCGACCGCGAACTGGCCATGGCCAACCGGTTCGAGCTCCTGGAACGGCTCTGCCTCGCCCTCTCCCGCCCCGGCGTCGACGGCGTCCTCGCCACCGCCGACATCCTCGACGACCTGCTGCTGCTCGGCGCGTTGGAGAGCAAGGTCGTCATCGGCTCGATGAACCGCGGCGGGCTCGCGGGCGCCGCCTTCGAACTCGACGACCGCTTCACCGGCCACCGCCCCGAGGACCTCGACCGGCTCCGCTTCGACGCGGGCAAGCTGCTCCTGCGCATCGACTACGACGACCCCGGCTCGCTCGACACCATGCACGCCACCGCCCGGGCCATCGACGCCATGGCCGCGTACCGGCTGCCGGTCTTCGTCGAGCCGTTCCTCTGCCGCCGCAGGGACGGCCATGTCCGCAACGAGCTCGGGGCGGAGGCGGTCACCACCTCGATCGCCATCGCTTCGGGACTGGCCGGGACGTCCGCGTACACCTGGCTCAAGGTGCCCGTCACCGAGAACCCCGGCGACATGGCCCGGGTGATGGAGGCCTCGACGCTGCCCGCCGTGCTGCTGGGCGGCGAGGTGGGCGACGACCTGGACGGCGCGTTCGAGAAGTGGCGCACGGCGCTGCGACTGCCCACGGTCCAGGGCCTGGTGGTGGGGCGTTCGCTGCTCTACCCGGCCGACGGAAAGGTGGCCGCGGCCGTCGACACGGCCGTATCGCTGCTGGAGCCGAGAGGAACGGGCGGGGACCGGGTATCGGGTAGGGGATGGGTATGACGACGTACGAAGAACCGCGGCACCACGTTCGCGCGGGATCCACGGCGCACGGCCCCTACGCCCTCGACATCGGCCCGGAGCGCGCCGGATGGGACCGGTCGAGCCTGCGCGTGCTGGAGCTGGAGCCCGGCGGAGTTCACACACTTGTCACCGGGGAGAGCGAGTGGATCGTTCTGCCGTTGACCGGTGGCTGTACGGTGCACACCTCAGGTGAGATCTTTGAACTGCTGGGCCGGGAAAGCGTGTTCAGCGGGGTATCCGACTTCGCCTATGTACCGCGTGACGCCCATGCACAGATCGCCTCCGGCGCAGGAGGCCGCTTCGCCCTGGCAGGAGCGAAGTGCGAGCGACGACTCCCCGCTCGCTACGGCCCCGCGCCGGAGGTACCCGTCGAGCTGCGCGGCTCCGGGAACTGCTCCCGCCAGGTCAACAACTTCGCCGCCGCCGACACCTTCGCGTGCGACCGGCTGATCGCCGTCGAGGTCCTCACCCCCGGCGGCAACTGGTCGTCCTACCCGCCGCACAAACACGACGAGCACCGCCCCGGCGTCGAATCCGTGCTGGAGGAGATCTACTACTTCGAGGTGGCGGACGACGGCCTCGGCTACCACCGGGTGTCGCCGTCCCGGACGGGCGGTACGGACGTCCTCGCCGAGGTCCGCAGCGGCGACGCGGTCCTCATCCCGGACGGCTGGCACGGCCCGTCCATCGCCGCCCCCGGCCGCACCCTGTACTACCTCAACGTGATGGCGGGCCCGGGGGAGCAGCGGGAGTGGCTGATCACCGACCACCCCGACCACAGCTGGATCCGCGACACCTGGCCCACCCAGCCGGTGGACCCCAGACTCCCGCTGTACGGGACGGAGGCACCCGCATGAGTACCCGCCGCCTGACCACCGCCCAGGCCCTGGTGTCCTTCCTGACCCGCCAGTACACCGAGCGCGACGGCCGACGGCAACGGCTGATCGGCGCCACCTGGGGCATCTTCGGCCACGGCAACGTCGCCGGAATCGGCCAGGCGCTCGTCGAGTCCGGCCGCGCCATGCCCTACCTCCAGGGCCGCAACGAACAGGCCATGGTGCACGCCGCCGTCGGCTACGCCCGCCAGTCCGGCCGGCTCTCCGCGCACGCGGTCACCACGTCCATCGGCCCCGGCGCCACCAACCTCGTCACCGGCGCGGCCCTCGCCACCATCAACCACCTCCCCGTCCTCCTCCTGCCCGGGGACACCTTCGCGACCCGTCCCGCCGACCCCGTGCTCCAGCAGCTCGAAGTCCCGGCGGCGGGCGACATCTCGGTCAACGACTGTCTGCGCCCCGTCTCCCGCTACTTCGACCGGATCACCCGCCCCGAGGCCCTGATCCCGGCCGCACTCCAGGCGATGCGGACCCTCGCCGACCCGGCGGAGACCGGCGCCGTCACCCTCGCGCTGCCGCAGGACGTACAGGCCCAGGCGTACGACTGGCCGGAGGAGTTCTTCGCCGAGCGCGTGTGGTACGTACGCCGCCCCGCCCCCGATCCGCACGAGCTCGACCGAGCGGTGCGGGCCGTGCGCAGCGCCCGCAGGCCGCTGATCGTGGCGGGCGGCGGTGTCCACCACAGCGCGGCCGAGGAGACCCTCGCCGCGTTCGCCGCCGCCACCCGTATCCCCGTCGCCTCCACCCAGGCCGGCAAGGGCTCCCTGCGCCACGACCACCCCGCCGACGTCGGCGGCATCGGCCACACCGGCACCGCGACCGCCGACGAACTGGCCCGCACCGCCGACCTGGTGATCGGCATCGGCACCCGCTATTCCGACTTCACCACCGCCTCCGCCACGCTCTTCCCGAACCCGGCAGTCCGCTTCCTCAACGTCAACATCACCGGCTTCGACGCCCACAAGCTCGGCGCGCTGCCGCTCGTCGCCGACGCCCGTACCGCCCTCGAAGCCCTCACCGCCGCGCTCGCCGCACGCAACCACCGCGTCGACCCGTCCTACGAGACCGAGTACACCGAGGCCAAGGAGGAATGGGAGCAGCGTGTCACCGCCGCGTTCACCGCCGAGGACCCGCACGCCCGCCCCACCCAGGCCCAGGTCCTCGGCCTGCTCGACGTGCTCGTCACCGAGGACGACATTCTGATCAACGCGGCCGGTTCGCTCCCCGGCGACCTGCACAAACTCTGGCGGACCCGTTCCCCGCACCAGTACCACGTCGAGTACGGGTACTCCTGCATGGGCTACGAGATCCCGGCCGCGATCGGGGTCCAGCTGGCCGCCCCCGGCCGCCCCGTCTGGGCCCTCGTCGGCGACGGCACGTACCTGATGAATCCCACCGAGATCGTCACCGCCGTGCAGCAGGAACTCCCCGTGAAGCTGGTCGTCCTCCAGAACCACGGCTACGCCTCCATCGGCTCTCTCTCCGAGACGGTCGGCGGCGAACGCTTCGGCACCGCCTACCGTCACCGCGCCGAGGACGGCACGTTCACCGGCCCGCCGCTCCCCGTCGACCTCGCGGCCAACGCCGGTTCGCTCGGGATGCGGGTACTGCGCGCCAAGACCGTGCGTGACCTGCGTGAAGCCCTTGCCGAGGCGCGCGCCGCGGACCGTCCCACTTGTGTCTACGTCGAGACCGAAACGGCAGACACAGTGTCGGGCCCGCCTCCGGCACAGGCGTGGTGGGATGTTCCCGTAGCCGAAACGGCCACCCGGCCGTCGGCCGTGAAAGCCCGCGAAGAGTACGACCGACACGTCGCCGACCGACGCCGCCACCTCTGAAGACGCCACTGAAGGAGTTCTGTCATGAAGACCGTCAACCACTGGATCGGTGGCAAGACCGTCGAGGGCGCGTCGGGCAACTACGGCCCGGTCACCGACCCGGCCACCGGCGCCGTCACCACCCAGGTCGCGCTCGCCTCCCTCGAAGAGGTCGACGCCGCGGTGGCCGCCGCCAAGGACGCCTACGCCACCTGGGGCACGTCCTCGCTGGCCACCCGCACCGCGATCCTCTTCCGCTACCGCGCGCTGCTCGACGCCCACCGCGACGACATTGCCGCACTCATCACCGCCGAGCACGGCAAGGTGCACTCGGACGCGCTGGGCGAGGTCGCCCGCGGTCTGGAGATCGTCGAGCTGGCCTGCGGCATCACGACCCAGCTGAAGGGCGAGCTGTCCACCCAGGTCTCCAGCCGGGTCGACGTCTCCGCGATCCGCCAGTCGCTCGGTGTCGTCGCCGGGATCACCCCGTTCAACTTCCCGGCCATGGTCCCGATGTGGATGTTCCCGCTGGCCATCGCCTGCGGGAACACCTTTGTGCTCAAGCCCAGCGAGAAGGACCCGTCGGCCGCCAATCTGCTGGCCGAGCTGGCCTCCGAGGCCGGTCTGCCGGACGGCGTGCTGAACGTCCTGCACGGCGACAAGGTCGCCGTCGACGGGCTGCTGAACCACCCCGACGTGGCCGCGGTCTCCTTCGTCGGCTCCACCCCGATCGCCCGGTACATCCACGCCACCGCCTCCGCCAACGGCAAGCGCGTCCAGGCGCTCGGCGGCGCCAAGAACCACATGCTGGTGCTGCCGGACGCGGACCTCGACGCCGCGGCCGACGCCGCCGTCTCCGCCGCGTACGGCTCCGCCGGTGAGCGCTGCATGGCGATCTCCGCGGTCGTCGCCGTCGGCTCCATCGCGGACGAGCTCGTCGCGAAGATCAAGGAGCGCGCCGAGAAGATCAAGATCGGCCCCGGCAACGACCCCGCGTCCGAGATGGGCCCGCTGATCACCGCCGCCCACCGCGACAAGGTCGCCTCCTACGTCACGGGCGCGGCCGCCCAGGGCGCCGATGTCGTTCTCGACGGCACGGGCTTCACCGTAGACGGCTTCGAGGACGGCCACTGGATCGGCCTCTCCCTCCTCGACAACGTGTCCACCGACTCGGACGCGTACAAGGACGAGATCTTCGGCCCGGTCCTGTGTGTCCTGCGCACCGAGACGTACGAGGAGGGCGTCGCCCTCATGAACGCCTCGCCGTTCGGCAACGGCACCGCGATCTTCACCCGTGACGGTGGCGCCGCCCGCCGCTTCCAGCTGGAGATCGAGGCCGGCATGGTCGGAGTCAACGTGCCGATCCCGGTGCCGGTCGGCTACCACTCCTTCGGTGGCTGGAAGGACTCGCTCTTCGGCGACCACCACATCTACGGCAACGACGGCGTGCACTTCTACACCCGCGGCAAGGTCGTCACCACCCGCTGGCCGGACCCGGCCGACGCCCCGGCGGGCGTGGACCTGGGCTTCCCGCGCAACCACTGATCCCTCATCCCGGCCGACGGCCCGTACGGACGCATCCCCGTCCGTGCGGGCCGTCGCCGTGTCCGTACGGGCCCGGCGCCCCGCGCTCTCACATGCGCCGCAGCCCCGCGTACTGGACCGCGCCCATGGCCGCCACGACCAGGCCCTGGAACACGATCCAGCCGTTGCCGACCGCCGTTGCGGTCAGCGCGTCCAGGACGACGGTCACGACACCGGCCACGGCCCAGGCCGCGTTCAGGGCGATGACGACGGTGACCGCGCCGCGGCTGATGTTCTCCTGCCGCGAGACGACCAGCACCCACAGCGCGTACACCGTGAGGAAGACGCCCACCGCGTACTGGAGGGGGAGCGGCACGCCGAGGAACGAGTCCAGGACGGTGGCGAGCGCGAGGTATCCGATGCCGTTCGCACCGGTGAGGATCACGTCTGCCACGAGGGCCGCCCGGAGAAGGCCGTCGGGGCGGGCGGTGCCCGCCGCCGGGACCGTACTCGCGTTCTGGGACGACATCACTGGGTCCTCCTGTCGTTGTCATGCGGTCGCTCAGTTCATGCGAACGGTATGGACGGGCCAGGCATCCGCTCAATTACCTCTGAGGTCATGGCCGCCCGGGGCGGGCCGACGAGCGCGCCCGGCGGAGACCGTCGCAGGGCAGACGATTCACCGCCCGCAGTCAATGCGGCGTGCTTATTTCGCATTACGGTGAGTTAATGACCTGCCCTTTATGTGGCGCAGACCACGTGACGCGCACCACTCTTGTGGCGATTTGGCGCATTTGCCGTGTGTGGTGGGCCACGTGACGGGCGTCACTATGATGCGGAATAGTAGAGATCCGGTGCTGTCGTTCCTGTTGTCGTGCCGCATTCGTGGATCATTTCTGACGCCACATACGATTCCATTTAGTAAAAGGCCATCATTGACCTGGATTTCCTCTTGGCATAACAATTCTTGGCATCACCCCACCGACGGAAGAGGAATTTCCGAATGCAGATCACCGCGATGCCCAAGAAGTTCACCCGCATGACCCGCACCAAGAAGGCTTCGCTGGGCATGCTCGCCGCCGGTGCGGCGATCGTGGCCGGCACCGTCGCCGGCGCCCCGGGCGCCTCGGCCGCGACCCCCACCAAGGCCCCCACCGGCAATGTGGACGTCTGGATCAAGCAGGCGCTGGAGGTCATGCGTGCGAAGGGCATCCCCGGCTCGTACGAAGGTATCCACCGCAACCTGATGCGTGAGTCCGCGGGCAACCCGAACGCCATCAACAACTGGGACTCCAACGCCGCCAAGGGCATCCCGTCCAAGGGGCTGCTCCAGGTCATCGACCCCACCTTCAACGCGTACCACGTCAGCGGCACCTCCAAGAACATCTACGACCCCGTCGCCAACATCGCCGCTGCCTCCAACTACGCCGCGCACCGCTACGGTTCCATCGACAACGTCAACTCCGCCTACTGAGCGAGGCAGGGTATCCACGTCGCATGACCGTGCCAGGGGCGTCCCGGGCCGGGACCGAAGAGAAGCCGAAGAAAGGGAGCCGTCACGGCTCCCCTTCATCGGCTTCTTCGGTTTCTCCGGCTTCTTCCCTTTCCCTGCACTCCTGGGATTCTTCGGCCGGCGCTCGGCCTCGGCGTCAACGCGCCGAGTCCGTCGCCCTCTCCGGGCGGACCGCCTCGGCGAGCATCCGCTCCATCGGAACGGCGCCCACCCGCCCCGAGACCAGGAACGCGCACACCAGCGTCAGCACCATGACCACCGTGCCGAGCCACACCATCGTCTCGACCGGCACGGTGTACGCCCCCGCGGCCCGCACCACGCACTCGCCCAGCAGTGCCGCGCCCCACACCGCCGAGAACCGGACCTCCGCCCGCCGGAACGCCGCCGACTCCGCCGAAAGCCGCTGCCAGGCGGCGTCCTTGGCCGCATTGCCCTTGACCAGCCACGGCCGCACCCCCGCGGTCATCATCGGCTGCCCCTTCAGCGCGGTCACCAGGATGACGAGCCCGATGATGCTGCTCACCCCGCTGTCCTTGGCAAGCATCAGCCGCGGGTCGCCGACCACCAGACTCGTCAGCAGCCCGACCACGTTGACCGTCACCATCAGCGCCGCCAGCCCGTTCAGCCGCCGCTTGCGCACCACCCCCCACACGGTGCGCACGGCCGGCACCACACTGCTCCACGCCAGCGCGGCGAACGTGCCCATGCCCGCCGCCTTCAGCGCGTAGTACGAGGCGAGCGGCACCCCCACGTCCACGAGCAGCGGCATCATGCTGTCCAGCAACGCCTTGCGGGGAGCGAACGGGGCGGCGGCGGCCGGAGCGTCTGCGACAGGGGCGGTGGCTGTGGCGGCCGGGCTGGTCATGACGGGTTCCTCTCCCGTATCGGCGGGCGCCTTCGCGGCCCCCGCTCTCGATACGTACAGACTGGCGGCCGGGGCCCGGTGCCCGGCAGAGCCGCCTGTACCGAGGTCCGTGTGACGAATGTCAGCTCCTGCCGGTGACGCGACAGGAGTCGGGAGCGCGGCGGGGGCCGATGGCACGGCGGGGGCCGATGGCGCGGCGGGCCTTCGCGGCGCCCGTAACCCGGTCGCCTCGCCGGCCGGACCGGTGCTGTGATGGGGTCATGACCGCCCCGACCAGGCCACAGCACGAGATCCGCGCCCAGCACACGGACACGACCATCACCGTCTACCAGGCGTATGCCCCGTTCATCGGGCTGCCCGCCGTGCGCGACGGGCGCTTCCCGGATGCCTGGAAGCGTGACCGCATGACATGGATCAAGCCGAGCTTCCTGTGGATGATGTACCGCTGCGGCTGGGCCACGAAGGAGGGGCAGGAGACCGTCCTGGCCGTCGAGATCACCCGCGAGGGCTTCGACTGGGCGCTGGCCAACTCCGAACTCTCCCACTACGTACGAGGAGTTCACCCCGACCACGGCACCTGGCGGCAGAGCCTGCGCCGGAGCCCGGCCCGCGTCCAGTGGGATCCAGAGCGCGACCTCCGCCTGAACCGGCTCACCTACCGCTCCCTGCAGCTCGGCCTCTCCGGCGACGCGGCGCGGCGGTACGCGGACGAGTGGACGGTCTCGATCCGTGACGTCACCCCGCTCGCCCGGCGGATCCACGAACTGGTGTCGGCCGGACGGCTCGACGAAGCGGCGGAGCTCCTGCCGCCGGAGGTGCCGTATCCCGGGGGAACGTGACACCAGGCCCCTTCGCCCCTTCGGCCCCGAACCGGCCCTCCTCGCCGCTCCCGACCCGGCCAAAAGGGCTGATTACCCGATAGTGAACATATTGGGCATTACGCTCCGTGCATGACTCACCATGCCATCCTCCTGGCGGCATCCGGCCTGAAGATCGACTGGGCCAAGATGCCGACGTACAACACGATCATGGCGGTGGCCGCCGGAGCCGGGCTGCTGCTCGTGGTGGCGCTGGGGCGCCTGCTCCTCGCGTCCGACCGCACCATCACCCCCGAAGGCTGGGTGCTGGCGTTCGGTGCCGTCGGCTTCACGCTTGTCACCACCGGCCTCCACATGACCCTGACCTGGCCGCTCGCCGGACAGGGCTTCCCGTTCGACAACATCATCTTCGGCGAACCGGCACTGGCCTTCGGCGTCTTCCTGCTTGCCGCATCCTGCTACCTCTGGAAACGCGGTGCCGAACTCAACAGCGCCGACCGCATCGTTCACGCGGCCCGCGTCGCCGCACCCATCTCCGTCTTCGTCTTCGGCCTCGGGCTCGCCTGCTTCGGGATCGCCGCCGCGGGCTGGAAGTACACCCTCTTCGCGGCGCCGCCCGAGGAACCCATCTCCGGCGAGTTCGCGAAGTGGCCGATCATGGAAGCGAGCTTCATGTCCGGGCTGTACGTCCTCGTGGGCATCGGCGCGCTCCTGTTCCCGTTCGCCGTGCGCCGGCCCAGGAGCCGGCTGAGCCCGGTCATCGGAGTCGTCTGGGGCCTGGCCGGACTGGTGTTCCTGCTCTTCGGCGGGCTCAACTACTTCACCCACATCGGCCTCATCATCAACACCATGTGACCTGCGCGGAATCCCGGTGGGCCCGGCCCGGGCTCCTCGGCATACCGCGTACGGAGTACGGCGGCTGAGTGCCGTACGCCGAAAGGAGGCCGGAGAGTTCCCCCCGGAGGCTGCCCGCACGCCGCGCTGGTCCGCTTAGGGTCGGGAACCATGGAGACCCCTGATGCGCGTACATCCCGGTGGCGGCGGCTGCTGCCCCGTATGCCCCGCCGCCGCGGTCGGTGGACAGCGGGCCTCGCGGCGTTCGCCGTGCTGGCCGGTGCGGGTACCTGGACCGCCGCGGCCGACGACGGCGGGCCCGCCGTGCACCGCCAGGACCGGATGATGCGGATCGACGGCGTGTCCCTCGACACCTCGTACTTCACCACCGGCGGTACGCACCGCCGGCCGGCCGTGCTGATCGGGCACGGGTTCGGCGGAAGCAAGAACGATGTGCGGGCGCAGGCCGAGCAGTTGGCCGCCGCCGGATACGCCGTACTGACCTGGTCCGCCCGCGGTTTCGGGAAATCGGGCGGGGAGATCTCGCTCAATGCCCCCGACCGCGAGGTCGAGGACGTGTCCCGGCTGATCGACTGGCTCGCCGACCGGCCCGAGGTGGAGCTCGACGCCGAGGGCGACCCGCGGGTCGGGGTCACCGGGGCCTCCTACGGCGGAGCCGTCTCACTCCTCGCCGCCGGGTACGACAAGCGCGTCGACGCCATCGCCCCGCAGATCACCTACTGGAACCTCGCCGACGCGCTGTTCCCCGACGGCGTCTTCAAGAAGCTCTGGGCCGGAATCTTCGTCACCACGGGCGGCGGCTGCCAGAAGTTCGAGAAGCGGCTCTGCGACATGTACGAACGGGTCGCCGTCAGCGGAAAGCCGGACGCCGCCGCGCGTGCGCTGCTGACCGAGCGTTCCCCGAGCGCCGTCGCCGACCGCATCAAAGTGCCCGCGCTCATCGTGCAGGGGCAGTCCGACTCCCTCTTCCCGCTCGGCCAGGCCGACGCCATGGCCGAGGCGATCAGCGGCAACGGCGCACCGGTCGCCGTCGACTGGATCGCCGGCGGGCACGACGGCGGCGACCTGGAGACCGACCGGGTACGCCGGCGCATCGGCGCCTGGTTCGACCGGTATCTCAAGGGCGACAAGGGCACCGACACCGGACCCGCGTTCCGCGTCACCCGGACCGGAGGCATCGACTCCACCGACGGCGCCGCCCTCACCCGCGGGGCGGGCAGCGACACGTACCCGGGGCTGAGCAGCGGAGCGGAAACGATCGGTCTGGGGCGGCGGGCGCAGACGTTCCGTAACCCCGCCGGGGCCAACCCGCCCGCCGTCTCGGCCGTTCCCGGCGTCGGTGGCGGGCTGTCCCAGCTGTCGTCCCTCGGCGTCGGTCTCTCCCTCGACTTCCCCGGCCAGTACGCCCGCTTCGACTCGGCACCGCTGGACACGTCCCTGCGCGTCACCGGTTCGCCGACCGTGCGGGTCAGGGTGACAGCGGAGCGGGGCGACGCCGTGCTGTTCGGCAAGGTGTACGACGTGTCGCCGGACGGCAAGCAGCAGGTGCTGCCCGCCCAGTTGGTCGCCCCCTTCCGGATCCCGCAGGACCGGCAGGGCAAGGCCGTGACCCTGACCCTCCCCGCGATCGACCACCGATTCGATACCGGACACCGGCTCCGCCTGGTCCTCTCCGCCACCGACCTCGGCTACGCCTCACCGGCCGAGCCGACGACGTACACCGTGACCCCCACCGGGCCACTGACCGTCCCCACCGCGCCCGCCCTGAAGACCGCACCGGCCACCCTGCCCTGGTGGACCTGGGGGCTCCCGGCCGCCGCCGTGGTGATCGCTGCAGCGCTGCTGCTCACCGCCCGCCGCCGCACCGCGACCCCCGCGCCCGACCCGGTGCTCGCCGAGGTGCCCCTCCGGATCACCGGCCTGTCGAAGAAGTACGCGAAGTCCGCAGACCTTCCCCGAGCTCTCAACTTCGTTCGAGCAGGGGAGACCCCATACGCCGTCAGGGAACTGTCCTTCCGGGTCGAGAAGGGGCAGGTACTCGGACTCCTCGGCCCCAACGGGGCGGGCAAGACCACGACCCTGCGCATGCTGATGGGCCTCATCACGCCCGACGACGGCGAGATCCGCGTCTTCGGACAGGCCGTCCGGCCGGGCGCGCCCGTACTGTCCCGTGTCGGCTCGTTCGTCGAAGGGGCGGGCTTCCTGCCGCACCTGACCGGGCGTGCCAACCTGGAGCTGTACTGGCAGGCCACCGGACGGCCCGCCCAGGACGCCCACATCGAGGAGGCCCTGGAGATCGCCGGGCTCGGTGACGCCCTGGCCCGCGCCGTGCGCACGTACTCGCAGGGCATGCGGCAACGGCTCGCCATCGCCCAGGCCATGCTCGGCATGCCGGACCTGCTCATCCTCGACGAACCGACCAACGGACTCGACCCGCCCCAGATCCGCGAGATGCGCGACGTGATGATCCGGTACGCGGCCGGCGGCCGGACCGTCATCGTCTCCAGCCACCTCCTGTCCGAGGTCGAACAGTCCTGCACCCACCTCGTGGTCATGGACCGGGGCCGGCTCGTCCAGGCCGGCCCGGTCGCCGAGATCACCGGCTCCGGCGACATGCTGCTCGTCACCAGCGCGCGCGAGCTGGCCGAACCCCTCGTGGAGAAGATCGCCGCACTGCCGGGGATCGGCTCGGCGGCCCGTACGGACGACGGCCGCGGCCTGCTCGTCCGGCTCGACGGTGCCACCTCGCCCGAGCTGATCGCCGAACTCGTCCGGCTGGACGTGCCGCTGACCGGCGTCGGGCCGCACCGCCGCCTGGAGGACGCGTTCCTCACCCTGATCTCCGGAGGCTCCGCATGAGTGCCGCAGTCGATGTCACGGAAGCCGCCGGGGCACCCGGCTACCGCGCCCGGCACACCCTGCCGCTGCGCGTCGAGGCGGTACGCCAGCTGCGCAGGCGCCGCACGCTGCTCATGGGCGGGGTGCTGGCCGCGCTGCCGTTCATCCTGATCACCGCGTTCGCGATCGGCGGCACACCGTCCTCGCGGGGCGGCGGCGACCGGGTCACCCTGATGGACACCGCGACCGCGTCCGCCGCGAACTTCGCCGCGACGTGCCTCTTCGTGTCCGCCGGGTTCCTGCTCGTCGTCCCGGTGGCGCTGTTCTGCGGGGACACTGTCGCGTCCGAGGCCAGTTGGTCCTCGCTGCGCTATCTGCTGGCGGCGCCGGTGCCACGGGCCAGGCTGTTGTGGAGCAAGCTCGTCGTGGCGCTCGGCTTCAGCCTGGCCGCGATGGTGCTGCTGCCGCTCGTCGCGCTGGCCGCGGGAGCCGTCGCGTACGGCTGGGGGCCGCTCGAACTCCCCACCGGCGGGGCGCTGGCGACCTCGGACACCGTGCCCCGGCTGGCGCTCGTCGTCGCCTTCGTCTTCGTCTCCCAACTGGTCACCGCCGGACTGGCGTTCTGGCTGTCGACGAAGACCGACGCCCCGCTGGGCGCGGTCGGCGGGGCGGTCGGGCTGACCATCGTCGGCAATGTGCTGGACGCCGTCACCGCGCTCGGTTCCTGGCGCGAATTCCTGCCCGCACATTGGCAGTTCGCCTGGGCGGACGCGCTCCAGCCCGAACTGGAATGGGGCGGCATGGTGAAGGGCGCGGCGATCTCGGTGACGTATGCCCTGATCCTGTTCGCCTTCGCCTTCCGGGGGTTCAGCCGTAAGGACATCGTGTCCTGAGCTCGACATTCCGCCGATTTCCCGGCCTCCGTTGCCGCATCGAGATTCATCCGCAACGTCTTCGTCTGTTCCTCGGCGCCGTCTCGCACGTCACATTCACAAGTGCTGACACGACGTGGGGGGCTCGGGATGGAACGCCGGACAGGAAAGTACGCAGCGACGTACGTACGGACATGGCACGCGGCACTCGGGGTGCTGCTGGCGGGCGGGGTGCTGCTCACCGGTTGCTCGGCCACGACGACCAAGGAGAACTCCGCCATGGACCGCGGGGTCGCACCCGGCCCGGCCCCCGCGGCGGGCGGTGTCGCGGACGGCGACGGCGCGAAGGGCGCGAAGAAGCAGGACGGGATCCGGGAGTCCGCGCCGCCCGACTATCTGTCCACCTTCGCGCTGGACGTCGACACCGCCTCGTACGGATACGCGCGCCGCACCCTCGCCGACGGCAACCTGCCAGAGCCGGCCACCGTGCGGCCCGAGGAGTTCGTCAACAGCTTCCGCCAGGGCTACCGGCGCCCGGCCGGCAACGGCTTCACCGTGAACGTCGACGGGGCCCGCGCCGGGGCGGACGGCTGGTCGCTGGTGCGGGTCGGCCTGGCCACCCGGGCCGCCCCCGCCCGCGAGGAACGCCCGCCCGCCGCGCTCACCTTCGTCGTCGACATCTCCGGCTCGATGGCCGAAGCGGGCCGCCTCGACCTGGTGAAGAAGTCCCTGGGCATCCTCACCGACGAACTCCGCGACGACGACTCGGTCTCCCTGGTCACCTTCAGCGACAAGGCGAAGACGCTGCTGCCGATGACCCGGCTGCGGGACCACCGCGGCACGATCCGCGACCGCGTCGACTCCATGGAACCCACCGACTCCACCAACCTGGAAGCGGGCGTCCGCCGCGGCTACGACGAGGCGGTCGACGGCCGCGTCAAGGGCGCCAACAACCGGGTCGTGCTGCTCTCCGACGCCCTCGCCAACACCGGCGCGACCGACGCCGAAGCCATCCTCGAACGCATCGGCTCCGCCCGCCGCGAGTACGGCATCACCCTCTTCGGCGTCGGCGTCGGCAGCGACTACGGCGACGCTCTGATGGAACAGCTCACCAACAAGGGCGACGGCCACACCACGTACATCGCCGACGAGGCCCAGGCCCGAAAGGTCTTCGTCGACCAGCTGCCCGCACACCTCGAACTCACCGCGCGCGACGCCAAGGCCCAGGTCGCCTTCGACCCCGAGACCGTCAAGCAGTTCAAGCTGATCGGTTACGAGGACCGCAAGGTCGCCGACGAGGACTTCCGCAACGACCGCGTCGACGGCGGCGAGGTCGGCCCCGGCCACACGGTGACGGCGCTCTACGCCGTCCACCTCAAGGACGGCGCCGCCGGTCATGTGGCGACCGCGACCGTACGCTGGCTGGACCCGAAGACCCGGGCGCCGCACGAGCGGACGGGGTCGGTCGCGACGAACGCGATCGACGGTCCGTTGTGGGACGGCGACAGCAAGCGGCTCCAAGTGACCGCGGTCGCCGCCTACTTCGCCGACGCGTTGCGCGGCGGACGACTGCCGGGCGCGCCGGGCTTCGGCGAACTTGCGGAGCGGGCAGAGAAGTTGGCATCGCAGACCGAGGACGATTCGGTACGGAAGCTGGCGACCGCGATCGGACAGGCGGACCGGCTCAGGGGCGGCGCGGACGACAACGGGACCGGGGGAGCGCAGGAGGGAGAGATCGACTGACCGGGCCGAGGGAGAGGGGCCGCGGGG
>NZ_JBHVFF010000019.1:0-48568 GCF_042801895.1 Streptomyces sp. NPDC057543
GCCGCATGCTGAGGCATGCGGTCACGGCCTCCCGGGTGCCGGTGGCGCCACACCCAGAACACCGTGCAGGAGACCAGCGCCCATCCGGCCAGCACCAGATACGGGAAGACCCGCTGGTGCCCCTGGTAGTAGACGGCGGCGTGCTGGGCGTTGACCGAGGCGCCCGGTGGGAGCCAGCGGCCGATGAAGCCGAGCACCGACGGCAGCAGCGGCCAGGACACCGCACCACCGGAGGACGGGTTTCCCAGCATCACCATCAACCCCCAGGTCGGAAGCATGGCCCAGCGCCCGATCAGGGTGTTGAACATGGTGAAGACCATGCCCGTGGTGAACATGGTGAAGGCGAGGATGAACCACGACTGGACAAAGGGCAGGTCGACGGAGCCGAGCAGCCAATCCACCACGGCGGCGATGGAGAACCCGCCGAGCAGGGCGTAGGCGACGGTGAACCCGATCCGCTCCAGGGGCTCCAGCCCCTTGGCGTGCACACTCAGCTGGATCGCGCCGACGAACCCGACGATCACCGCGGCGAGCGAGATGTAGAAAAGAGCCAGACCCCGCGGGTCGCCCCGCTGCAGGGGTTTCACGTCCGTGACCTTCACCGGCACATGGACCGCCGCCCCCACCTTCAGCGTGGAATCGGTGAGCAGTTGGGCGACCGACGCTCCGGACGCGCTCGCGATGTCCATGCCGACCCCGCCGTTCTCGGACCGCAGGATGGCGAAGACCTTCTGCTCCTCGAGCGCGGTTCGGGCCTGAGCACCGGTGGCGTACTCGTGCAGCACCAGTGAGGTGTCGAGCGCGCCCTCCAGCCGGTCGAGGAAGACCTTGTCACGCGGAGTGTCGAGCCGGCCGACCACGGCGGCCGGGATGTTGCGCGGGGTCGGGTTGGCCATCGCGTACGTGTAGGAGCCCGCGAAGAGACCGGCCGAGGCCGCGATGATGAACAGGAGCACGACGGCGGGCAGGTACGGGGACGCCCTGAACGCCGCCCATCGGTCACCGCGGGCCGGGGGCCGGGCGTGTTCCCCGTGCGGTGCGGAGGGCTCCAGGTCGGGTGCGCTCATGCAGCGCCGTCCTCGCCGTGCCGGGCCCGGCTCGGCTGGACCCGTTTCGGTTCGCCGGGCATTTTCGGGTACTCCGGCGGGTACGGCAGTTCGCCGAGCCCGTGCTCCCGCTCGTCCCGGTCGGCCAGCTCCAGCAGCCCGTCGAGCCGGAACGCGTGCTCGTCCATGTCCGCGTGCACGTCGCCGGCCTCGGCAAAGCGCCCGGGCATGGTCCTGATGTCGAAATCGCGCGGCTCGGCGTCGTCGATCTCCTCCCAGCGAAGCGGGGCGGAGACCGGGGCGTACGGGAAGGGGCGCACGGAGTAGGCGGAGGCGATCGTGCGGTCGCGGGCGGTCTGGTTGTAGTCGACGAAGATCCGCTCGCCGCGCTCCTCCTTCCACCAGGCAGTGGTCACCCGGTCCGGCATCCGGCGTTCCAGTTCCCGTCCGGTGGCGATGGCGGCACGCCGGACCGCGGTGAAGGTCCACTTCGGCTCGATGGGGACGAAGACGTGGATGCCCCGGCCGCCGGAGGTCTTGGGCCAGCCGCGCAGACCGTGCTCGTCGAGGACGGACCGCAGCTCGTGGGCGGCCCGCACCGCGTCCGCGTAGTCCGTTCCGGGCTGTGGGTCGAGGTCGATGCGCAGCTCGTCCGGGTGGTCGGTGTCGGCCCTGCGGACGGGCCAGGGGTGGAAGGTGAGCGTGCCGAGGTTGGCCGCCCAGATGACGGCCGCGAGTTCGGTGGGGCAGATCTCGTCGGCGGAACGGCCGCTGGGGAAGTCGATCCTGGCGGTGGGGATCCAGTCGGGGAGGTTCTTCGGGGCTCTCTTCTGGTAGAAGAACTCGCCCTCGACACCGTCGACGAAGCGCTGGAGGGTGGTCGGCCGGTCGCGTAGGGCGCGGGTGATGCCGGGGCCCACGGCCAGGAAGTACTCGGCCACGTCCCTCTTCGTATAGCCCTTCGCCGGGAAGTAGACCTTGTCCGGACTGGACAGCCGTACGGCCCGCCCACCGGCTTCGAGCTCCACCGCATTTCCCGCTGCACCCATGACGGTCACGGTAGGCCGGGTCCACATATGCCGCATATCGGGAGACGCAGGCGCGTCCGTCGGCAAGAATCGGGGTCATGGATCTGCCGGTGATGCCGCCTGTGAAGCCGATGCTCGCCAAATCCGTCCCGAAGATCCCGCCCGGTATGCAGTACGAGGCCAAGTGGGACGGTTTCCGCGCGATCGTGCACCGCGACGGCGACGAAGTGGTGATCGGCAGCCGCACCGGTAAGCCGCTCACCCGCTACTTCCCCGAGCTGGTCACCGCCGTCCGCGACAATCTGCCGCCGCGCTGTGTGATCGACGGCGAGATCGTCGTGGCGTACGAGGACCGGCTGGACTTCGACCGGCTCAGCGAGCGCATCCACCCCGCCGATTCCCGGGTGCGGCTGCTCGCCGAGCGGACCCCGGCCAGTCTGGTCGCCTTCGACATCCTGGCGCTGGGCGACGATTCACTGCTCTTTGTCCGGCAGTCCGACCGGCGTGCCGTTCTGGAGGAAGCCCTGTCGGCCGCGTCGCCGCCCGTCCACCTCGCGCCGGCGACCACGGACCCGGCACTCGCCCAGGAGTGGTTCGACCAGTACGAGGGCGCGGGGCTCGACGGTGTGGTCGCCAAACCGCTCGATCTGCCGTACCGCCCCGACACCCGGGTGATGTACAAGATCAAGCACGAGCGGACCGCCGACTGCGTGGTGGCGGGCTACCGCCTCCACAAGAGCGGCCCCGTCGTCGGTTCGCTGCTGCTCGGCCTGTACGACACCGCGGGCGTCCTGCAGCACGTCGGCGTCTGTGCGGCCTTCTCGATGAAGCGGCGCGCCGAGCTCCTGGCGGAGCTGGAACCGCTGCGCGTCGAGCCGGCCGATCACCCGTGGGCGGGTTGGACGGACGCGGCGGCGCACGAGGGGTCACGGCTGCCCGGGGCACCGAGTCGCTGGTCGGGCAAGAAGGACCTCTCCTGGGTGGCGATCGGCCCGGAGCGGGTCTGTGAGGTGGCGTACGACCACATGGAGGGCGACCGTTTCCGGCACACCGCGCAGTTCCGCCGGTGGCGGCCGGACCGCACCCCGGACGGCTGCACGTACGCGCAGTTGGAAGAGGTGGTGCGGTACGACCTGGCCGAGGTGCTGTCAGCCGGCGGGCGCTGAGCCCGAGGGCGTGGCGCACGGTTCCTCGGTCGTGCCCGGGTCGGGTGTCGGGGACTCGGTGGTTCCGGTCGAGCCGGTGGGGTCCGGTGACGGCGAGCCGCTCGGGCAGCCGGGGTCCGTGCCGGGTTCGGGGGCCGAGGTGCTGGGGTGGGGGTCGGGGCTGGTGCCGGGATCCGGGGAGGCCGGTCCGCTGCCGGTCGGGGCGGGGGAAGCGGTGCCCGGATCGGTGGGGTCCGGGGAGCCGGTCGGGCCCGGGGAGCTTGTCGGTGGGCCGGAGGGCTTCGGGGACGTGGCGGGCGACGGGCCGTGCGAACCGCCGGGCTGCGGGCCGATGACGATGCCGCCGCCCGGGGCTCCGGGACCGCCCACCGGGTGCTTCGGCTTGTTCGGTCCACCCGCGCCGGGGCTCTTCGGGACCGTGCCCTTGCCGTCGGCCACCGGGTGAACGCCCTTGCGGTAGAACTCCAGCCAGGACAGCACGGTGCGCAGGTAGGTGTCCGAGTGGTTGTAGCTGAGGATCGCGCGGTCCAGGTCGGCCTTCACCGTCAGATCACGCGGTCCGGCACAGAGGTAGTACCCGGCGGCGAGGGCGGCGTCGTAGACGTTGTTCGGATCACGACGGCCGTCGCCGTTGCCGTCCTTGCCCCAGTGGGCCCAGGTGGACGGGATGAACTGCATCGGGCCGACCGCCCGGTCGTAGGTGCTGTCGCCGTCGTACGCGCCGCCGTCGGTGTCCGCAATGTTGGCGAATCCGGCGCCGTCGAGGACCGGTCCGAGGATCGGGCCGAGCGTCGTTCCGTGGGCGTCGACCCGTCCCCCGCCCGCCTGGCCCGACTCGACCTTGCCGATCGCCGCGAGTAACTGCCACGGCAGATGGCATCCGGGGTCGGCACGTGCGAGCGCGCTCTCCGCCTTGCGGTACGCGGCGAGCACCGTGGCCGGGATGCCCGCCTCGGCCCACGACCGCGCGACGGCCGGGCTCTGCTTCACACCGGCCTTCGGCGGCGTCGGCGACCGCAGCGGTGGCAGTTCGGTGTGGTAGGAGTCGTCGTTCGGCACGTGCGACCACTTGACCTCGTCGGACTCCTGGCGCTCCTTCGCGGTCTGTCCGAGGTGGACCAGCCCCGGTGCCTGGGACCCGGTGAGCGCGGCCATCGCGGCGACCGCGGCTGCCGTGCCGCCGATTCCGCGGCGCACGGTGCCGTTGAACCTCATGCGTGTTCCCCTCTCCCCCGGGTCACCGGGGATACGTGTCGATGCCGGAGATTCGCCAGGTGTCGCCGCGGCGAACAGCGTCCACGGCGAACATGGCCGCCGCGTAGGTCGTCTCGTCCGACGTGCCGGTACGGGTGTTGCTCTGGTCGGCGAAGATCAGCAGCCGGGCCCGGTCGCCGTCGAGGAGTTCCACACCGCTGTCCGTGACGGTCGTGGTCAGCACGAGCTTCTGCTTCTGCCCCTGCGCCCGTACCTGCGCGAGCATGTCCGCGTGCTGCTGGACCGCCTTGCCGACCAGGTAACTCTTTACCGCCTGCTCGGACTTGGCGGGCGAGGCGTAGTTGTACGAGAACACCGCGCCCACCGCTTCGGAGATCTGCCCCTTCAGCTCGCTGGTGCGGCCGATGTCGGTGAGGGCCGTGTTCCGGCGGGCCGGGTCGTCGCGCAGGCTCGCGGCCGAGCCGAACGCCCAGGCGGCGAACGCGCCGAGGAGCACTGTGAGGGCGCAGAGGACGGCGGGCAGCCGGAGACGGACGCGGGGCGGCCGCTTGCGTCGCGGCGCCTCCTCCTCCCCCTCCTCCTCCACCGTATCGGCGTCGTCGGTGACCGTTTCCTCGACTGTGGTGTCTTCCCCGATCGTGGTCCCTGCGGGCTCGTCCCGTGAGGTGCCGGGGGGCGCGGGCTTGCTCGGCGGGGCGGCAGCGGTGGCGGTGGCGCGTTCCGCGGCGACGGTGGCCAGACGGCGTTGACGGTTGACGAGGTGACGGGTCGTCGACATGTCCGGGGTCCTCTCGGGTGGCGGGGTGGGAGTCGGTGGCGTCAGCCGGCCGTGTTTCCGACGGGCGCCTGGCCGAGGGCGCTGAGCTTCCACCCTTCGGAGGTACGGGTGAGCTGCCCGAGCATCCGGCTCTCCTTCACCGCGGGCTTGCCCTTGGGCGCGGTCACGGTCACCCGCAGCGCCACCATGACCCCGGCCTTGCCGGCCCGGTCGTCGAGTTCGGTCACCGCCCCGGACAGGATCTGGGCCGTGCTGACGGTCTTCGCCAGCTGGATCTGCTTCACGAACGCGTCGCGTCCATCGACGAGTTGCTGGTGCAGATCGCCGGTGGTGGAGTCCTCCCAACCGTCGAGGCCCTTCGCCAGCTTGCGGTGGTCGAGGGTGTTCATGTTCTGCACGGCCTGTTCGCCCGCGGCCAGCGCGTCGTCGCGGGCCTGTGCGTACGCCGCCGATTCGTCGTGCGCGGCGTCGTACCGGGACACTCCGCCCCAGCCCGCCGCGACGGCCGCCGCGGCTGTCAGCGCGATCGCCACCGCCACCAGCGGGTTCCTCGTCATCCGTACCCGTGCCATTGTTGTCTCTCCCCTGCGGCCGATCCGTGCTGAGCTGGACGAGTGTGGGCGCTGCTATCTGGAGGTGATCTCGACGACGGTCCAGTGGCCGTCCCGCAGTTCGGCCGTGACGGAGAGCTGTGCCGCCGCCGTGGTGGCCGGCTTGCCTTCGCGTTCATAGACCTGGTCGAGGAAGACGAGCAGGTGGGCGCTGCTGTCCGTCAGCCGGGTCACCCCGGCGCGTACGACGTGGGTGGTGAGCGTCAGCTTCTGGTCGGCGGCCTGCTTCTCCACCTGGCCGAACAGGGCCGCGTACTGCTTGAGCGCAGTCCCCGCCAGGAGTTGTTTCGCCGACTCCTTGGTGACGCCGGTGGCCTGTGGGCTGTACGAGAAGACCTTGCCGAGCGCGTTGCTGACATCGCCGGCGACCCGGGTGGTCGCCGCGCTGTCGGTCAGCGCCCGGTTCGAGGTGGCAGGGGTGTCACGCAACTGCCTCCCCTTGGCGAAGAGGCCGCCGCCGGCCGCGAGGAGTGCCACGACCAGAACCGCTGCCACGGCGCGCGGCCACCGGCGGCCCGCGCCGGGTGGGACCGCGCCTTCCTCACCGGCGGCCGCGTCGGGTTCCTCCGTGTCCTCCACGGTGTCCTCACCGGCCGACGCGTCGGTATTCTCCGTGCCCTCGACGGCGTCCTCACCGGCGGTCGCGTCGGGTCCCTCCGTGTCCTCGACGGCCTCCGCGTCGACGTCCGTGCTCATGACCGCCGCCCCTCCCCGCTCCTTCATGCGCCGCCCCCGACCGGAATCGCCGTGAGGGCCTTGACCTTCCAGCCGTCCGCGGTACGGGCGAGCGTGGCCTCGAAGCGTTTGCGTTCGGTGCCGCCCTTGCCGGTGCGCGGGGTGACGTCGACATCGACCGTCGCGATCAGTTGTGCCGTGCCGGTGCGCTCGTCGAGTGCGGTGAGCGCCGCGTCGGTGACCTTGCCGCGGGCGGTGGAGCCGGACTTCGTCAGTTCGCTCGCGTCCTTGCTCCGGGTGCGCCCCAGCTGGTCGTGCAACGGCCCGGTGGAGGAGTCGAGCCAGGCGTCGAGGCCGGCGTCGACACTCTTGGCGTCCTTCCCGTCGAGGCTGTTCAGCCGGGCGAGGTGGCGCTTTCCGTCGGCCAGCGCGACATCGCGGTTCTTCGCGTACGACAGGTCTTCGTCGCCGCGCGCGTCGGCGTACGACCAGCCGCCGAGTGCGCAGATCGCCGCGGCGGCGAGCAGCGCCGCCCATCCGCTCAGGGTCTTCGTACGGGGCGTCATTCGCCGCCTCCCGGTCCGAGTCCCAGCAGGCCGGCCATGCCGTCGGCGGTCGGCGGGGTGGCCCCGGTGACGCCGAGCGTGCCCGGGAGCCGGTGCGCGGAGCCGGATCCGAGGAGCATCGATCCGGGTTTGGCGGGCGCGGGCACCGCGCCGCCCTTCGGCGCGTTGGCGCTGCCTCGGACGTTGATGCCGGTGCCGGGCGACGAGGTGCAGCGGGCCTTGGTGTTGACGGGTGGTCCGGCCGAGGTGTCGAGACCGCTGCGGTAGACCGTGGAACCGTATCCGGCGGTGCAGGGCAGCGGTTCGAAGAAGGTGACCGACATGCCGAACCGGGCGCCGTTCTCGTCCACCGCGCTCGATCCCACGGCTGCCACCGCGGGCAGCTTCACCAGGAGTTCCTCCAGGCCGCGCTGCCGGGTGACGGCGACCTCGGAGGTGGTGAGGAGGTTGGCGACGACGACACCGAAGCTCGGGTCGAGGTCCCGCAGCAGTCCGCTGATCTGGCCCGTCGCGTCGGGAGTGACCGCGATCAGTCTGCGCAGGTCGGTGTCCGATCCCTTGAGTTCGGCGGCCAGTTGCTCGGCACCGGAGGCGAAGCCCTTGAGTGCTTCGCCCTGTTCGGCCTGGGTACGCAGCACGGTCTGGCCGTCGGCCATCAGCCGGGTGTTGACGGGCAGTGCGTCGTCGGCCGCCCGGACGAAGTCGCTCCCGGTGTCCAGGAGGACCTGGAGGTCGTCGCCGCGCCCCTCGAACGCGGTGCCGAACTCGTCGACGACCGTGCGCAGGGATTCCAGATCGACGGACCCCGCCAGGTCGTTGACGCTGGTGAGGACGTTGGTGACGGGGGCCGGGACGGTGGTATCGGCCTGGTCGATGACCGAGCCGTTCGCGAGGTACGGGCCGTCGGTGTGGGTGGGCCGCAGATCGACGTACTGCTCACCGACCGCGGAGAGGTTGGCCACGACCGCCGTGAGGCTGTCCGGGATCTTCGGAGCATCCTTGTCGATGCGCAGTTCGGCCTCGACTCCGTCGTCGGTGAGCTCGATCGGCCCGACCCGGCCCACGGACACGCCTCGGTAGGTGACGTCGGAGTGGGTGTACAGGCCGCCGGTGCGCGGGAGTTGGACGGTGACGGTGTAGTAGCCGCGCAGACCGATGTAGTGGCCGAGGTCGGCGTACCGTACCCCGAGGTAGCCGAGAACGAGCACCGCGATGACGAGGAAGGCGATGTTCTTCAGCCGGATGGCGAGGGTGATCACCGGCCGCTCCCATCCGTGACCGCCGTGGAGACCGAGGGCAGTGGCAGGGGCAGCGCCGAGCCGGACGCCGCGCTCGTGCCGCTCGCGGTGGGCTGTGCGGTGTCCGGGTCCAGCGGCGGGATGAGCTGCGTGCCGGGCATGGCCGTCACATCCAGGTAGACGTTGAGGTAGTCGCCCTTGACCCCGCGGAGCACCTCGTCCGTGAACGGGTAGGTGAGCAGCACCTGGAGAGAGTCCGGCAGGTCGCTCCCGGAATCGGCGAGCGCCTTGAGGGTGGGGGCGAGAGCCTTGAGGTCGGCGATCATGTCGGCCTTGCTCTTGTTGACCGTGTCGACGGCGACGGCGGAGAGGGTGTCGAGCGAGCGGAGCATGGTGAGGAGCGAGCCACGCTGTTTCTCCAGCACCTTGAGGCCGGGGCTGAGCCCGGTGAGGACCGTGCCGACGTCCTGTTTGCGGGTGGCGAGGGTGGCGGAGAGCCGGTTGACGCCGTCGAGTGCGTCGGTGATGTCTGTCTTGTGGCCGTCCAGGTTCGTGACGAGGGTGTCGACGCGGTTGAGCATGGAACGGACCTGGGGTTCCTGTCCGGCGAGTGCCTTGTTGAGTTCGGTCGTGATGGTCTTGAGCTGGTTGACGCCACCGCCGTTGAGGAGCATCGAAAGTGCGCCGAAGACCTCTTCGACCTCGGGGTTGCGGTTGGTCCGGGTCAGCGGGATCCGGTCTCCGTCGGCGAGCCTGCCCCGGGCGGTGCCGCTCGCGGGCGGGGAGAGCTGGATGTACTTCTCGCCGAGGAGGCTGGACTGTTCGAGGTGGGCGTAGGCGTTCTCGGGCAGTTCGACCTTCCCGTTGACCCTCATCGTGACCTTGGCGTTCCAGCTGCCCGAGGTCAGGGAGATCTTGGTGACACGGCCGACGGCGACGTCGTTGACCTTGACCGAGGACTGCGGGGCGAGGCTGAGGACGTCCGCGAACTCCGCGGTGATCTCGTACGGGTGGTCGCCGAGGTCGGCGCCGCCGGGCAGCGGCACCTGGTCGATGCCGGTGAACGATGGCAGGCCGGTGCCGGTGACGACCAGGGCCAGGCCGACGCCCACGGCCAGCACCGCGACGACGCCGGTCGTGCGGGCTCCGGGTCTGCGCAGGGCGCGGCTCATCGGTTCGCCCCCCTCTTCTGCGTAGCGATCTTCGCCGGGGTGCCGTAGACGGTGCCGACGGGCGGGAGCGGCAGGGCGGGCAGCGCCTTCTGGCGCGCGGTGTCCACGGGTGCGAGGCCCGCGAGTGCGGGGGTCTCGGTGAGCGGCCCTCCCATGGAGAGCTCGTTGAGGTTCGTACGGCCATTGAGGGTGCGGTTCACCGGGTCGTAGGCGTTGACCACGTTGTCCGCGGCGAGCGGCAGCGTGTCCATCGACTCGGCGAGCGAGGCACGCTGGTCGACCAGGGTCTGGGTGAGCGGCACCAGTGCGTCCACGTTCGCCTTCAGGGCGCCGCGGTTCTTCTGGATGAAGCTCTTGACCTGACCCAGGGCGGTGCCCAGCTCCTTCAGTGCCGCGCTGAGGTTCTCCTTGTCGTCGGCGAGGAAGCCGGTGACGGAGTTCAGTTGCTGTTCGGCGGCGCGCACATTGCCGTCGTTGTCCTTCAGCACGGTGGTGAAGGTCTGCAGATAGGACAGCGTGTCGAAGAGGTTCCCGCTGCTCTTGTCGAGGGTCTTGGTCGCCTTGCCGAACTGTTCGATGGAGTTCCCGATGGCTTTTCCGTTGCCGTCGAGGTTCTTGGCGCCGGTGTCGAGGAGCCCGGAGAGCGCGCCGTCCGCGTTGGCTCCGTCGGGGCCGAGGGCCGTGGAGAGCTTGGTGATGGATTCGTACAGCTGGTCGACCTCGACGGGGGTGGCGTTGTTCGCGGCGGGCAGTACGGCGTTGTCCGCGATCTGCGGTCCGCCGTCGTACGCGGGGGCGAGCTGGACGTAGCGGTCGGCGACGAGGCTGGGGGCGACGACCACGGCGTGCGCCTCCTTGGGGACCTTGACGCCCTTGTCGACCCGCAGGGTGACCCGGACCTCGCCGCCGCGCGGCGTGACCGATTCGACCCGGCCGACCCTGACGCCGAGGATCCGCAGGTCCGATCCGGCGTACACACCGGTGGCCTGGTCGAAGTAGGCGGTGATGGTCGTCGTTCCTTCGTCGTCCATGGCCATCACACCGGTGGTGGCCGCGACGACCACGACGGCGAGTCCGGCGCCGATGCCGACGATGCGCGTCATTCTCATCTCATCGGCCGCCTTGCTGCTTGGGTGGCTTGCATTCGGGTCCTGCGGGTGTTCCGGCGGGCAGGTAGTTCTTCGGGACGACCCCGCAGACGTAGTTGTCGAACCACCGGCCGCTGCCGAGGGTGTTGCCGACGAGCCGGTTGTACGAACCGGCGAGCGACAGCACCTTGTCGAGGCTCTTGCGGTTCTTCACCAGCACCGCGGTGACCCGGCCGAGCGAGTCCAGGGTGGGCTTCAGCTGTTTGTTGTTGTCCTCGACGAGGCCGGTGAGCTGGGTGCCCAGGCTCCGGGTGCCGGTGAGCAGCAGATGGATGGAGTCGCGGCGCGCCTGGATCTCGCCGAGGAGCAGGTTGCCGTCCTCCAGCAGGGTTTCGAAGCTGCTCTTCTTGCCGGCGAGGGTCTTGGTGAGCTGCTTGCTGCCCTTGAGGAGGGTGGCGAGTTGGGCGTCGCGTTCGGAGACCGTCCTGGAGAGGGCGGAGAGCCCGTCGGCGGCGCTCTTCACGTCCGGCGGGGAGTCCTTGAAGGTGGCGGAGATCGTCTCGAAGCTCTTGGCGAGCTGCTGGGTGTCGATCTCCCCGATGGTCTCGCCGAGTCCGTTGAACGCCTGGGTGACGTCGTACGGGGAGGTGGTGCGGCTGACCGTGATCCGTTCGTGCGGGTTCTGCGGGGCGTCGCCGAGCGGGTCGACGGCGAGGTACTTCTCGCCCAGCAGCGTCTTGATGGCGATGCCGACGGTGGAGGAGTTGCCGATCCAGACGTCCTTGACCTTGAAGCGGACCTTCACCTTGGAGCCGTCGAGCGAGACGCCGGTGACCGCGCCGACCTTCACTCCGGCGACCCGTACCTCGTCGCCCTCGTCGAGCCCGGCGGATTCGGTGAAGTCGGCACTGTAGGTGGTGCCGCCGCCGGTGAAGGGCAGCGAGTCGGCGCGGTAGGCGGCCAGGCCGATGAGGACGAGGACGATCAGTCCGACGAGGGCCACGGCGACGGGGTTGCGTTCCCGGAGGGGTTTGATTCTCATGCCTGGCACCTCGGCTTCGCGACGACGATGCCGGTGGGCGGTGCGCTGCCGTCGTCGTTGGTCACACCGCTGACCTTGGCCTCGCAGAGGTAGAGGTTGAGCCACGAGCCGTACGAGGCGAGGCGGCTGATCGCTTCCATCTTGGCCGGGGTCTTCCGCAGGACGTTCTCGATCTGCGGGGTGCCCTTGCCCAACTGGCCGGAGAGGCGCCCGAGTTGTCTGATGTCGTCCTTGAGGGGTTTACGGCCGTCGTCGAGGAGGTCCGCGGTGACGGTGGTGAGCGCGCCCATCGCGGTGACCGCCCGGCCGAGCGGCTTGCGGTCGCCGGAGAATCCGGTGACGAGTTTCTGGAGGGTGACGACGAGGTCGTTGAAGCCTGCCTCGCGGTCGTTGACGGTCTTGAGGACCGTATTGAGGTTCTTGATCACCTCGCCGATCACCTTGTCCTTCGCGGCGACCGTGCCGGTCAGCGAGCCGACGTGCTGGAGGATGCTGTCGACAGTGCCGCCCTCGCCCTGGAGCACCTGGACGATGGAGCCCGCGAGCTGGTTGACGTCCGGCGGGGAGAGCCCTTCGAAGAGCGGCTGGAAGCCGTTGAAGAGCTGGGTGAGATCGAGCGCCGGAGTGGTGCGGGAGAGCGGAATGGTCGCCCCGGCGGCGAAGCTGCGGCCGACCGGTCCGGCGCCCTGACCGAGATCGATGTACCGCTGGCCGACCATGTTGAGGTATTTGATCGAGGCGGTCACCGAGGCGGGCAGCTTGCGCCCCTTGCGGACGGCGAAGCCGACCTCGGCGAGCCGCTTGTCGGCCACCTCGATGGACTCGACCTGCCCGACCTTCACCCCGGCGATCCGGACGCTGTCACCGACGACCAGTCCGGTGACGTCGGTGAACCTGGCCTTGTACGGGGTGGTGTCGCCGACGCCGGTATTGGCGATGGACAGGGCCAGGACCGTGGTGGCCAGAACGGTCACCAGAATGAAGACGATCGACTTCGCGAGCGGCCCGGCGAGAGAGCGGCGCTTCACTTGAGCTTCACCTCCGCACCGCGGAAGGCCGGACCGATGAGCACGCTGCTCCAGTCGGGCAGGGTCTGCGGCTGGACTTTCAGTGAGGGAGCGACCAGTTCGTTGACGAGCCGGCTCTCCTGCGGGGAATTGGGCATGCCGAGGGCGGAGTCCGTGTCCCGGGGCGCGGTGCCGGCCGGCTCGTCGGTGCGTGGCCGGCCGGCCGGTGCGGCCGTCTCGGCCGTGCGGGCGTCCGCGGTCGGTACCGTCCGGCCGAGGTACGGCACGGAGTAGCAGTGGGGTCCGCCGGTCGCGTCGTACACCGGGGTGTCCTTGCCGGGCACGTACTTGCCCCTGGACTTCACGGCCTTGACGGTGACGTGGAGTCCGGGCCGGTTCGTGCCCTTGCCGAGCGCCTTGTCCATGGCCGGGACGAAGCCGGCCATGGTCCGCAGGGTGCAGGGGAATTCGTCCGAGTACCGTGCCAGCAGTTCCAGCGTCGGCCGGCCTGTGGCGGAGAGCCGGATCAGGTTGTCCTTGTTCTCCCGGAGGAAGGACGTGATGTCCTGCGCGGAGGCGGTCGTGGACCCGTACAGGTCGGCGAGTTCCGCCTGCTGTTCGGCGATGGTGCCGCTGGTGGTGGTGAAGTCGGTGAGCGCGTCCAGGACATCGGGCGCGGCATCCCCGTACACCTTGCTCACCTTGACGAGTTCCTTGATGTCGGCGTTGAGCGTGGGGAGTTGGGGGTTGAACTTCTTCAGGTGGGCGTCGAGCGTGAGGAGGGTGTCGCCGAGCTTCTCGCCGCGTCCTTCGAGAGCCTGGGAGACCGCGCCGAGGGTGGCGGCGAGCTTCTCCGGCTCGACGGCGGTCAGCAGCGGCAGGACGTTGTCGAGGACCTCCTCAAGCTCGATGGCGTTGCTGGAGCGGTCCTGCGGGATGACGGCCCCGGC
The DNA here is from genome assembly GCF_042801895.1 of Streptomyces sp. NPDC057543. Taxonomy (NCBI): domain Bacteria; kingdom Bacillati; phylum Actinomycetota; class Actinomycetes; order Kitasatosporales; family Streptomycetaceae; genus Streptomyces; species Streptomyces sp. NPDC057543. Next base: position 13,583 of record NZ_JBHVFF010000019.1, read on the forward strand.
CCGCAGGGGCTGCGCGGACGGCATCTCGGGCGGTACGAGCGCCACGAACCGTTCCCCGAAGAGTGTGGTGGGCAGCATCTGCGCGGTCACGTCGGCGGGGATGCGGTCGAGCTTGTCGGGCTGGATCGCGAGGGTGAGCCGGGCCCCGTTCCCGTCGGCCGAGATGGCGCGGACCTGGCCGACGACGACGCCGCGCAGCTTGACATCCGCGTTGTCGTGCATCTCGTTGCCGACGCTGCCGGTGCGTACGGTCACGGTGGCGTCGTCGGTGAAGTCCTTGTTGTACACGGAGACCGATACCCATACGAGCACGGCGGGCACGAGGACGAAGGTGATTCCGGCGAGTCTGCGGCGCACGGTCTGCGCCCGGTGGGCATTCATCAGCCGGCCACCTTCACCGTCGTCGTGGCGCCCCAGATGGCGAGCGAGAGGAAGAAGTCGGTGACGCTGATGAGCACGATGGCGTTGCGCACCGACCGGCCGACGGCCACCCCCACTCCGGCGGGCCCGCCGGTGGCGTGGAAGCCGTAGTAGCAGTGGGCGAGGATCACCATCACGCTGAAGATCAGCACCTTGAGCACCGACAGCAGCACGTCGTCCGGGGAGAGGAAGAGATTGAAGTAGTGGTCGTAGGTGCCCGCGGACTGTCCGTTGAACAGGATCGTGATGAAGCGGGACGCCAGGTACGAGGAGAGTAGCCCGATCGCGTACAGCGGGATGATCGCGACGACTCCGGCGATGATCCGGGTGGTGACGAGGTACGGCATGGACCGCACGCCCATCGCCTCCAGGGCGTCGACCTCCTCGTTGATCCGCATCGCGCCGAGCTGGGCGGTGAAGCCGGCGCCGACGGTCGCGGAGAGCGCGAGTCCGGCGACGAGCGGGGCGATCTCACGGGTGTTGAAGTAGGCGGAGATGAAGCCGGTGAAGGCGGAGGTGCCGATCTGGTTGAGCGCGGCGTACCCCTGGAGGCCGACGACCGTGCCGGTGAATAGGGTCATCGCGATCATCACGCCGATGGTGCCCCCGACGACCCCCAGACCGCCGCTGCCGAACGCCACTTCGGCCAGCAGTCGCTGGACCTCGCGCAGGTAGCGGCGCAGAGTCCGCGGAATCCAGATCAACGCCCGCACGTAGAAGGTGAATTGTTCGCCGGATCGATCCAGCCAGCTGAGCATGGACATCGGTCAGCTCCCCTTCGCGGGGACGATCTGGAGGTAGATCGCCGTGAGGATCATGTTCACGAAGAAGAGCAGCATGAAGGTGATGACGACCGACTGGTTGACCGCGTCACCGACGCCTTTGGGGCCGCCGCGCGGGTTGAGTCCGCGGTAGGCGGCGACGACGCCGGCGATGAAGCCGAAGATCAGCGCCTTGACCTCGCTGATGTACAGGTCGGGGAGCTGGGCGAGGGCGGAGAAGCTGGCGAGGTAGGCACCGGGGGTGCCGTGTTGCAGGATCACGTTGAAGAAGTAGCCGCCGAGCGTGCCGACGACGGAGACCAGTCCGTTGAGCAGGACGGCGACGAGCATGGTGGCGAGGACGCGCGGGACGACGAGGCGCTGGATGGGCGAGACGCCCATGACCTCCATCGCGTCGAGTTCCTCGCGGATCTTCCGCGAGCCGAGGTCCGCGCAGATCGCCGAGCCCGCCGCACCGGAGATCAGCAACGCCACGATGATGGGGCTGGCCTGCTGGATGACGGCGAGGACACTGGCGCCGCCGGTGAACGATTGGGCGCCGAGCTGCTCGGTCAGCGAGCCGACCTGCAGGGCGATGACCGCGCCGAACGGGATGGAGACGAGGGCGGCGGGCAGGATGGTGACGCTGGCGACGAACCAGAACTGTTCAATGAACTCCCTTACCTGGAAGGGCCTGCGGAAGATGTCGCGGCTCACGGTCCCGGCGAGGGAGAACAGCTTCCCGGTCTCGCGCAGCGGGGCGAGCAGCCGCACGGGGGGCCGCTGCTCCGGTGTCTTCGGGCCGGTGGCGTCGGCCGCGCCGGACGTCGGCGGCTCGGGAGGCCGCACCGGCATGGGAGCCGTCACGGGCGTCCACCGCCCGCGGCCGGGGTGTAGCTCTTCATGATGGCGGTACGGGCCGCCTCCGGCAGCTGGCCCATCATCGAGAGGACCCGTTCCCGGCGGCGCAGCGCTGCCTGCCGTACGGGCATGCCGGGCGACGGCTCCAGCTGCGGTACGACGGTGCGCGGGCCGTTGGCGGAACTGATGCCGACGCCGTAGCCGTTCATCTCCTCGGCGGCGAGGGTGGCGGCGTCCTTCTCCTCGGCCATCCCGATGGGGCCTTCGCGGCGCCCTGCGAGGAATTGGGCGACGACCGGCACATCGCTGGTGAGCAGCACCTCGCGCGGCCCGAAGGTGACGAGGTTGCGGCAGAACAGCATGCCCATGTTGTCGGGGACGGTGGCCGCGATGTCGAGGTTGTGGGTGACGATGAGCATCGTCGCGTCGATCTGCGCGTTGAGATCGATGAGCAGCTGGGAGATGTAGGCGGTGCGGACCGGGTCGAGTCCGGAGTCCGGTTCGTCGCAGAGAATGATCTGGGGGTCCAGGACGAGGGCTCGGGCCAGGCCGGCGCGCTTGCGCATGCCGCCGGATATCTCGCCGGGCAGTTTGCCCTCGGCACCGAGGAGACCGACGATGTCGATCCGCTCCATGACGATCCGGCGGATTTCCGATTCCTTCTTGCGGGTGTGCTCGCGCAGGGGAAAGGCGATGTTGTCGAACAGCGACATCGAGCCGAAGAGCGCACCGTCCTGGAACATGAGGCCGAAGAGCTTGCGGGTCTCCATGATCTCGCGCTCGGGGCTGTTGACCATGTCGACGCCGTTGATGAGGACGCGGCCCTGCTCGGGCTTGAGCAGGCCGATGATGGATTTCAGGAAGACGGTCTTTCCGGTACCGGAAGGGCCGAGCATCACGCTCACCTCACCGGCGGGCAGTGTGAGACTGACGTCCTGCCAGATGTTCTGTTTGCCGAAAGACTTCGTCAGGCCCTCGACGACTACTTCGATTCCCATCGGCCCTCCCTCGACGTTGTGGTGAACGTAGTCATCTGTCAGCGCTCCGGCTCTGAGAAATCCCATGGCGGCTCGTCACCCGTGCACCAGGAGGCGCACGGTATGTCCGCTGAAACCGCCAGGACAAGCCGTTGAACAGCGGAATTCAACGAACCATGTGCTGGGAGTGGATCACTTGTCACTCGTTGACAAAGCAGTCGCCCGACTTTGTCGAAACATGCGCAAGCACCCGGGTGGAGAGGTTGGGGCCCACGGCCCGACGCGCCGGAGCCGCGGGGCCCCGACAAGCGGATACTGACGCATTTCCGTGCCGGCCATACGGGACGCTACGACTGAGTAACCTGACTTCGCAATACTGGACGCCGAACTTTCTCCACGATGCCCGAGGAGCAGCGATCACTTGTAATCGAGTGAGTGGTCGGCGGGAGAAAGCTGTCCGGGGGTGATGAATTCCGAAGGGCGCAGGAAGGCCGTCCGCTCGGGGATTGGCACCTGCCGCACGTGCGGTATCCACACAGAAGCGCACGCCCGGCCGCACAGCAGCACGGCCGCCGGCCCCGGCCCTTTGCAGGGTCGGGGCCGGCGGCGGTCGGACGGGGTCAGCGTTCCGGAATGGGCTTCTTCGCGGGACAGTCCGGGCTGTCGGGGTTGCTGACCACGCACAGCGGGGCCTGCGTCATCTTGATGTAGTTTCCGCCGCCGGATATGGATGCCGTCATCAGTGGTGACAGGTCCTCGTCGACACCGCAGCCCGTGAATGCCGGGATATAGGTTTCACCACTCATGGTGCCGCCGCGGTTGACCGTGTATCCCGAGGGCGGATTACCCGTACCGAACGCGTAAAGTGTCTGTTTGATCGGTTTGACCGTCCGGCAGTTGGGGCCCACGTCGAGGGGTTCGCCATTGACACGGACATCACTGATGGTGAGTTCGAAGTCGGCGGTGACGGTCGTGTCCTCCGGGATCCTGGGGTCGGAGTTGTGGCTGACGGACTTGATGAGGGCGGGCCGGCCCACCTGGGACAACACCATGGTCGCGGTGGTCGGCATGAATCCGTAGGTGAGGAATGTCCCCTGCGACGGCGGCAGTTGGCGACGCCCGTTGTAGTCGAAGTCCGCCTCGCTGAGCACCGTGAAGGTGTCCGTGCACGGATCGGCGATGTACGTCTTCATCAGAACGACGTTCAGATGTGCGGGCCCGAGCAGCGCCGCCGAGTCGAGCTTCTTGACGTTCGTGAACCCTGCCACATATGTCTCGGCCGGCGTGGGAACGGAAAACGGCGGAAAGGGGCACGGTTCGGGATCGGCGTCGCCCTCCGCCCTGGCCGCGCGACGGGCGTCGTCCAGCTTCTCCCGCTGGCTGGGCGGGAGTTTCCCGGCGAGGTCGGGAAGGTCGGGGGTGGGCTCGACGGGTTTCTTTGCCGCTGGGCCGTCGATGGTGAAGGAGGCGAGCGTGCTGTCCGCTCCGTCCGCGAGCCGGCAGGCGACGTCGATGCCGTCCGGTACGGCGGCCGAGCCGTCCTCCTTCAACGGGCTCAGGGCCATCGTCAGGTCCGAGGCGGACAGGGTGGCGGTGCCGGGCGAACCGAACGTGGCCGTCGGGACGGCGCCCGCGGCTTCGAGCTCGAGACCGTCCCGCCCGGCGATGTCCTGCGCGGGAGCCTCGAGTCCGGACCAGTCGGCGGTGGCGGACTCCTTCGACATGGCGTGCAGGACCTTCAGTTGCACGACGGCCGACACCGCTGTGGCGTCGAGGCCCACCCACTCGTCCAGCGCGGCCTTGGGCAGGTCGACCTCCACCGTCACATCTCTGGGCTCCACCGGTCGGCCCACTCTGCCGCCTGCCGGGAATCGCCCCGCGACGACGGCCGTCATCGCATACGAACCTTCCGGGAATCGGCAGTTGTAGCCGAGGGATATCTCCACCCTTTGAGAATCGGCCGCCGAATCCGCGCCCGGAAGAAAGGTGGCCGCGACGACCAGGAGGCCACCTGCGGCAAATCGCGCGGGCTGACGAGTTGTCCAGCGCACGTTGCTTGCCATGTCTCGATACCTCCGGGGCTCACATTCAGAACATCGCGTGGACTTTTGATCCACCGGCAGCACCGCCCGACTTACTGGACGGTACGGTACGCGCCGTCACAACCGAGGGGAAGCAGTGAATCCTGAACGATTCATGAGGCACGACGACCGCTGTTCTTCTTGGCAATCCGTGACAATCGATGGGCGGGAAACTGTCAGTTCTTGAGTGTCGCGCACGCGTCCGGGGGCACCGGCGCCACACCGGATGGCCCGGCCGTCACTGCTGTGGCCGGGCCATCCGCTCCGAGCGGGAGATCGAGCGCGTGGCCGGTCAGCTGTAGGTGATGACGGGCGAGGCGCTGCCGTTCTTGACGGTGTAGGTGCCCTTGAAGGTCGCCGTCGCACCGACGATCCCGCAGCCGCCACCCACCTTGTTGCTGATGGTCAGTGTGCGCGGGCTGGTCGCGGCGGGCGCGACGGCGAGAGTGCCGTTGGCACCCCCGGCGGTCGGGTTGTTGTACTCACCGTCCACCGAGCCCGTCACCACGAAGGTGCAGGGGCCGAGCACGCTGGAACCCGTGACCGTGGCCTTGATGTTGTCGATGTATCCCTTGGTCAGACCGGTCTTGTTGGCACCGGCGCCCGCCGTGTAGCCGCCCGGCGTATTGCCGTTGATCCGCCACGGACCGTTGGCTCCGGATGTCTCGCTGGTGACGGTCCACGTACTGCTGAACGGGCCGGTGCACGGCGCGTTGAACGTGGCCGTGGTGATCTGGGCGAGCACGGGCCCGGCGACGGGCGAGGCCGGGGCGTTGCCGTTGGCCGTGGCGGTTGCGCACTTGATCTGGTTGCCGACGTTGTCGGTGAGGATGGTCTGGCCGGCGGCGCCGGTGAAGTTGCCCGTCGGCGTGATGTTCCAGGCCGCGGTGGGCCCGGCCATCGCCGAAGGGGCGGTCAGGGCGACCGCGGCGGCAGCGGCGGCGGCCGCTGTCAGGATGCTCGTCCTCTTGCGCATAGAACTTCTCCTTTTTCCTGTCCCGTTGCTGAATCAGTGGGGGGCGACGCAGAAGGAAAGGACTGTCACGACCCACCGTGGAATTTTCTTGGTGAGGTGCTCCCGCCGATGTAGCGAGCGGGTTGCTGATTCGCCGGAAATCTTTCGGACACATCATGTGTGCGACTGGTTCCGGCGTAGCCGCTATTCCACCGGAACGCTTTGTTCAGATTCGGCCGATGCCATTGGTCGATGTGGTTTCTTCCCGACTACCGGGCGGTACGGTACTCCACCGATTCGGAGTTGAGAAGAGATGCGTCCTTTCCTTTCTTTCGCTCTGTATTCGTGGGGCGGTGCCTGCCGTGGCTGCGGAAAACGGGCTCTACCGTGCCGCTGAGTGCCAGTACCGCGAGAGAGCCTTGCCCTCGTCCGGGGCCAGACCCGCCGGGTCGTACGGGCTCGCGAAGTACGTCGCGGTGTCGTTCAGCACGACGCTGTTCCTGCCCGCCGCCGAAGGCAGGCTGGTCTTCAGGTTGACCGCCCAGTCCAGCAGGCCGGCGCCACAACCGCTGGCACCCGGAACCGCGTAGCCGAAGTCGCCCTGGTCGGCGCCTTCGAAGACGTAACGCCCCATCTCGCCGGTGTCACTGGGCGTCCCGTCGCCGGCAAACTGCTGGAGCGAGAGGGAAGGGACCGTCGTGTTCTGCGGCTTCAGCACGATCGGGTTCGAGGTGGTCCCGATGTAGCACTTGTCGCCGAGGAACGGGTTGCGCAGATGAATGCGGACCGGAATCGACAGGATCGGCCGGCCGGTGCCGAAGCTCGCGGCCATATCGAAGTCCCTCGGAGCACCGGCCGGCTCGATCGTGGCGGTCACCTTGTTGAGAGTGCTGTTGGTGATCTGGTTGCAGATTCCCGAGACGACGGGAATTCCGCTCGGGCACATGAGACCGAGCAGACCACCCGGCAGATCCGCGGAGTCGGCGACGAGCGCACCCTCCGGGGGAGCGACCAGCGACGTGGTGCCGTCGCTGTGCTGGATGACTCCGAGTTGGAGGTCGGTGTTGCCGGTCGCCACCTGCGTATTGCCGAGTTTGATAGACCCGCCGGCCGAATGCGAGGAGATGCAGGTCGCGATGTTCGTCACGCCGTCGGCCGCCAGCATGACGGGCGCATCCACCGGGCACCGGTTGAACGGCGCCCAGTGCCCGTTCAGTTGAGTGACCGCGGTGGCTGTTCCGGTGGAGAGCACGGCGACGAACGCGGTACAGGCTGCCAGCAGCCCCATGCGCGCTCCGGTCGAAGCGATTCTCATGTCGTCCCCTCTTGACTGCCGCCCCGCTGGACGGCGTCGTACATGGAGTTGGCCGGTTTCAACGCAGGCGGCATCGGCGCCAAGAGTGACTGCGTGCGTTGTGTGCGGGACTTTCTGGGGCACGACTGCGTCGGTTGAACGCTGACGGCCCGGTCTCGGTAGTACGTCGCGGGTGCATCCGGAGCCGGAACACCGCGCAGTGATTTACCGGCGAATTGCATGCCTTAATTGGCCGAGCCGTGATGTTACTTGCGGGAAACACGACGACACAATCCTGTCGGTTAAGATCTTTTGCGATACCCGGTTTTTGATCCAGAAATGAGCAGACGGACGCCGAGGGCTTGTCAACGAATGCGCATTCAGGGGCGCGGAGAGCGTGCTCGCGGGGTACGGGACACCTCCCATGGAGACAAGCCCGACCGGGCGGCGGCGCCCGGTCGCAGGGGGCCGGGGAGGCCGGCCCGGGACGGCGTGAACATGCGACGGACACCGTCGACCACCGCTCCGGTCGAGCCCGCCGTTCACCGCGCACCGACTGCCACCCCGGATTCATCGGCGCCGACCTCTTGTCGTCGAGGAACAAGCGGCCGAAATACATTGTCCGAAAGTGAGCACTGCCGCCCACCTGCACCGAAGTCCACCATGCGGCCGAGATGCGTGCCCCCTGCACTTCGATCTTGCGCAAGTGGTGGGCAGCGCAGCTCACTTGGTCTATCTTCATCGCGAACTTGGTACGCACCTGCCGGTTGATGGGAGCGCTTTCCCCCCACCGCCTCACCCCCACCGGGCGCCGGAAAGCAAGGGGACAGTCATGCCAGGACTTATACAGCCTTCGGATACCGGAGACCCGTTGGGCCCGCTCCCGCAGGAATTCGCCGCAATCATGCGGCCCGAACTGCCGAGCCTGATCAAGGAAATCGGTGTCGAGGTCACCCGGGCCTATCCGGAATACGCGCGTCTGCTCAACGGACCGAACGGTCAGGCCATTCGCGTCGGCGTGGAACAAAGCCTCGCGTCGTTCGTCGATCTGGTCGCCGAGCCCTCCACCTCCACCACTCTTCGCGACGACATGTGCCGTCGTTTCGGACGTTTCGAGGCCTACGAGGGCCGCACCATGGAAACGCTGCAGGGTGCCTATCGGCTCGGTGCCCGGGTGGCGCTGCGCCGGGCCAAGAAGGTCGGCCGGAGCTACAGCTTCTCGCCCACTCTGATGCTCAGCTTCGCCGACGCGCTGTTCGCCTACATCGACGAGCTGGAATCGCTGTCCCGTGAGGGTTTCCTCGAGGTGCAGTCGCAGTCCGGCGAGCAGAGCGAGGCCATGCGCCGGCGTCTGCTGCATCTGATTCTCGCCGGGCGGCCGGTACCCCGTAGCGCCATCGCCGAGCTCTGCGAACAGACCGGCTGGGCGCTGCCGGAAGAGGTGACCCTGGTCGCCGCCCAAGCCCCGGCCGGCCTGGACCGGGCCGGCCTGGACCGGGCCGGCCTGGACCGGGCCGGCCTGGACCGCGATGTCCTGGTCGATCTCAGCGACCCACAGCCCCACTTACTCATTCCGGGGCCGCTCGACGACGTGCGAAGACAGATGCTCGAACGCACTCTTCTCGGCACCCGGGCCGCCATCGGACTGACCGTCCCCACAGCGCTCGCCTCAGACTCGATCCGCTGGGCCCGCAGGCTCCTCGAACTCATCGACGCCGGGATCATCACGGACGCGCCGCTCGTCCTGTGCGAGGACCACCTCATCACGCTGTGGCTCCTCTCCGACCCAGCCCTCCTCGATCAGCTCGCGCGCCGCGAGCTGGCTCCGATCGCCGGGATCAGCACCACTCGGCGCGAGCGGCTGATCGAAACGCTCCGCGTCTGGCTCGAAACCCGAGGGACCGCAGCCCATATGGGCGAGCTGCTCGATGTGCATCCTCAGACCGTCCGCTACCGGATGCGCAATCTGGAGACCATCTTCGGTGAACAACTGGTCGATCCCGAAAGCCGGTTCTCGACCGAGGCCGTACTACGGGCGCTCCAGCTGCGTGAGCGCGGCACCGAAGCGTCCATCTAGCCGCAGCACGTACGTCACGATGAGTCAACTTACCTACGGGTAAGGGGAAATACCCGGTCACTCGCAAACGGTTGCCACACGGAGACGTTCTCGACGAGAAACCTGGAACTGCGTCCCGTACACATGGAGGAGTCGGCCGCCCACCCGGCGGCCGTACCGACGTCCACCTCCTGGCCAACCATCCGAGAGGGCCCCCATGACCGCCTCCCACCTCCTCGTCCCCGTGCCGATCCCCGACCGGGTCGCCGCGCTGATCGGGTCCTGCATCCCGCCGCACATCCTCCAGGCGGAGTTCGACGCCGAGTGCGCCGCGCGCGAGGTCCGCAGCTTCCGCGGCCCGCGGTTCTGCGTCGAGGACCAGGCCGATCGCGAGCAGGCCCTCTCGGAGCTGGCGCGCGCCAACAAGATCCTGGCCGCCCACCACCCCCGGTTGGCGGTGCGCCCCGGCAGTTCCTGGTGACTCCCCACACGCGTCTTGCGAAGGATTCGCCCGGCACTCACTGCTGTCCACCCACCCGGACGGGTCGCCCGCCAGGGTCGCGTACAAGGGCGATCCGGTCGTCCGCGTCACCGACACCGACACCGGCGCCCACTGCGACGCCGATGCCAGTGGCAGGGCGATCGTCGACTACCGCACCGACGGCTCGCAGCTCCGGCACGCCGTCGGGCCGGTGCTCGCGGGTGTCGGCGAGAACAACGGCAATCTGCCACGCGGCGAGTACCTCGTCGACGGCGTCTGCACCCTCGCCATCGGCCCCACCGGGTACAGGACGCTGCACATGGTCCACGGCTCCGCGGACAACGTCTGTACGCGCATCGGCTGACCCGTCGTCCCCGGCCGGTCCGCCCCGGCCGGGGCATCGTCCCGGTCAGCCGGCGACCGGGGTGAACCGCACCGGCAGCGACCGCGGGCCCCGGGTGAAGACGCCGTGCTCGGAAGGGGTGAAGCCGTCCGCGAGCCGCAGGTCCGGCATCGCGTCGAGCAACTGGTTCACCCCCGTCTCCACCTCCGCCCTGGCCAGCAGCGCACCGACGCAGAAGTGCCTGCCGAGCGCGAACGCCAGATGGTCGGCCGCCGCCGAGAACGCGGTGGTGCTGGTCAGGTCGGTGCGGAAGATGTCGAACCGATCGGGCTCGCTGTAGCGCGATTCGTCGCGGTTGGCGGCACCGATCAGGCAGGTGACGGTGGCACCGGCCGGAACCGTACCGCCGCTGAGCTCCACCTCGGTCGCCGTCTGGCGCATGATCATGTGGACCGGCGGGGTGTGGCGCAGGGTCTCCGCGAAGGCCCGGTCGATCAAGGTGCGGTCCTCCCGCACCGCCGCGAGCTGCTCGGGATGGGTGAGCAGATTGGCGAAGAGGGAGGCGATGGCCTTGTCGGTGGTCTCGCCGCCCGCCGCGAGCAGCAGACTGCAGAACGCCTTGATGTCCTCGTCGCTCATCCGCACCCCGTCGACCTCGGCGGCGCAGAGCGCGGAGAGCAGGTCGTCGCCGGGCGCGGTCCGGCGTCGCCGGATGATCGGGATCATGTACGCGGCGAATTCCTGGCGGGTCCGCTCACCAGCCGCCGCCACCTCGGGGTCGCCGGCCAGGTTGCCGAGGAAGGCGATGACAGTGGTGTACCAGCCGTGGAAGCGGTCGTGGTCGGCCCGGTCCAGGCCGAGCATGTCGGCGATCACGAGGACGGGGAACCGGGTCGCGAACGCGTCGACGAGATCCGCTTCGCCGGTGTGCCGGAAGGTGTCGATCAGTTCGCGTGCGTTGCGCTCGATGACCGGCAGGAACTTCTCCTGAAGGTCCGTGCCGCGGAACGCGGGGGCGACCAGCGCCCGGCGCACGGCGTGCTCCCGGCCGCTGAGCTGGAGGATCGTCCTGCCGTGGACCGGTTCGATCTGCCAGTCGTAGTTGTCGGTGGTGAACTCCCCCGCCTTGTCCTTGAAGACCCGCTCCACGTCCTCGTACCGGGAGACTATGTAACTGTTCGTGGCCTCGTGCCGGATCAGCGGGGCGCTCTCGCGCATGATCCGGTACGCCCCGTAGGGATCGGCCGCGAAGGCGGGCGAGAGAATGTCGGGCAGTGGCGACGCTTGCGATGCGGCCGACTCGTGCGGGGCAGACGTCATGACGCTCCAGGGTCGTGAACGGGCAACGCCGTCAAGGTTATTGACCAGCCGTCCACCTACACACCCCCTGGGGGAACACCATGCCCGCCGGCCCGCGTCCGTCCGTCCTCTACGTCACCGACCTCGCCTACGAGGCACGCGGGCGCCGCTACTGCGACGAGGACATCCATCTGACATCCCGACTGCGCGAGGAGTTCGATGTCGCGCTCTGTCACCCCCGGGACGCCGCAGCGCTGCTCGACGGGTTCGACGCGGTCGTCGTACGCAACAGCGGTCCGGTGCTGCACTACCAGGAGGCGTACGACGCCTTCCGCGCGCGGGCGCGAGAGCTGGGCGCACGGGTCTACAACCCGCTGCACGGCCGCGGCGACATGGCGGGCAAGCAGTATCTGGTCGATCTGAGCCGGGCCGGATTTCCGGTGATCCCCACCGTGGACCGGGCCGCGGACCTGGGGCTGCTGCCCGAGGCTCCGGAGTATGTGATCAAGCCGAAGCTGGGGGCGGACTCGGTCGGCCTGCGGTTCGTACGGGAGGCCGCGCTGCCGGAGGGTGCCGACGGCAAGCTGCTCGTCCAGCCCCGGATCGACTTCCGCCACGAGGTGTCCTTCTACTTCATCGACCGTGACTTCCAGTACGCGCTGTACGCGCCGCACCCGGACAAGCGGTGGGTGCTGGAGCCGTACGCGCCGAGCGCGGCGGATCTGGAGTTCGCCCGGAAGTTCGTGGAGTGGAACACCCTCGACCACGGCATCCAACGGGTCGACGCCTGCCGGACGGCTCAGGGCGAACTGCTGCTCGTGGAGCTGGAGGACCTCAATCCGTATCTCTCGCTGGACCGGGTGGCGCAGCCGGTACGGGAGGCGTTCGTGACCCGTATGAAGGCGTCCGTACGGGATCTGCTGGCCTGACGCCCCGTCCGGCCGTCCCCCACATGCGCCGGAGCGGGGCCGGTGTGAGGGTGCAAGCGTGACCACTGCCAGCGAGACCGCCCCCGCCGAGCAGAGTGGCGCCGCGCCGCCCGTGCTCGATCCGCGCCGCCGGAACATTGTCTTCGCGACGATCGTGCTGGGGATTCTGCTGGCCGCCCTGGACCAGACGATCGTCGGCACCGCACTGCCGACGATCGTCTCGGACCTCGGTGGCGCCGCCCACATGTCGTGGGTGGTCACCGCGTACCTGCTCGCCGAGACGGTGGCGACGGTCCTGGTCGGCAAGTTCGGCGACCTGTTCGGCCGGAAGATCATCTTCCAGCTGTCGGCGATCATCTTCATCACCGGCTCGTTCCTGTGCGGCTTCGCGACCAACATGACGCTGCTGATCGTCTGGCGCGGACTGCAGGGCATCGGCGCGGGCGGGCTGATGGTCACCTCGATGGCGTTGATCGCCGATGTGATCCCGTTGCGCGAGCGCGGCAAGTACCAGGGTGCGATCGGCGCGGTCTTCGGGGTGTCGACGGTGATCGGGCCGTTGCTCGGCGGACTCTTCACCGACCATCTGAGCTGGCGCTGGGCGTTCTACGTCAACGTGCCGATCGCGATCGTGGTGGTCATCGCCGCCGCCCGGACGATCCCGTCGGTGAAGGCCGCCGGACGGCCGGTGATCGACTATTTGGGCATCGCGATGGTCACGGTCGGCGCGAGCGCCCTGATCCTGGCGACCAGCTGGGGCGGCAACGAGTACGCGTGGGGATCGCCCGTCATCCTCGGTCTCTTCGCGGGCGGCGCCGTGGCGCTGGCCCTGTTCTGCCTGGTGGAGTTCCGGGCGCAGGAACCCATGCTGCCGATGCGGCTGTTCCGCAACCCGGTGTTCACCGTCTGCTCGATCCTGAGCTTCATCGTGGGCTTCGCGATGCTCGGCGCGATGATCTTCCTGCCGACGTATCTGCAGTACGTGGACGGGGACTCGGCCACCCTGTCGGGGGTGCGGACGCTGCCGATGGTCCTCGGCCTGCTGGTCGCCTCGATCTTCAGCGGCAATGTCGTCTCCAAGACCGGGCAGTACCGGATGTTCCCCATCGTGGGCTCGCTGATCATGGCGGTCGGGCTGTTCCTGCTCTCCCGGATGGGTCCGGACAGCGGGGTGGGGCTGGAGTCCCTCTACATGCTGGTGCTCGGTGTAGGCATCGGTCTGGCCATGCAGGTGCTGACGATCGCCGTGCAGAACACGGTCGACTACGCGGATCTGGGTACGGCCACGTCGGGTGTGACGTTCTTCCGTACGCTCGGAAGTTCCTTCGGCACCGCGGTCTTCGGCACGATCTACGCCAACGCGCTGAAGCCGAACCTGTCCGACGGCATCGCCGCGGCGGCGCGGGCGGGCGGTGACCCCGCTGTGCTGGCGAAGGCCGCGCAGAGCCCGGCGGGGCTGCACGCTCTGCCCGCCGCGCAGTCGGCACCGCTGGCCCGGGCGTACGCCGACACACTGCACACCGTGTTCCTGTGGACGGTGCCGGTCGCGATCCTGGGGTTCGTCGTGGCGCTCTTCCTGAAGCAGGTGAAGCTGCGGGACACGGCACGCGTCGGATCGACGGACATGGGCGAGGGCTTCGCCCAGCCCGGCGCCGGTGACTCGGCCAAGGTCCTGGAATTCGCCGTGGCCAAGATCCTGCGCGAAGCGGGTCCCGACACGGCCCGGCGGATCGTCGCGGACTCGGACACCCGGCTGGACATGGCGGGGGCCTGGGCGGTGATGCAGGTGGAGCTGTTCACCCGCATGGTGGGCCATGCGGGTCTCGGCCTCATCGCGGCCCGGCACCGGATCCCGCCGGAGGTGCTGGTGCCCGTCTTCGACCGGATGATCGAGGAGGGCTATCTCACCGGCGACGGTCATCTGTTCACGCATACGGCCGCCGGGAGCCGGGAGGCCGCGGCGATCAACGGCGCGTGGGCGCGGTGGCTCAATGAACGACTGGACGAACACGGGGCCCGCCCGGACGACCGGCAGCTGCGGGCGGCGGTGGACCGGATCGCCAAACGGCTGCTGGCGGAGGACCTGACGCAGGAGCTCTCGCCGGAGAGGTCGCGGGTGGGAGCCGCCGTCTGAAACGGGCGCCGCCGCGCGGCCAGGGTCTTTCGCTCGGATCAGGCCGGATCAGGGAGCGGGGGCGCGACACCGGGGCACGCGAGCCCGGCGCGGTCCGAACGAGGGGCCCTGGGTCAGTCGGCGAAGACCGCGCTCGCGTACACCCAGGCGCCCTCGTGCCGGACGAAGCGGCTCTTCTCGTGGAGCGATTCGGGCCGCCCGTTCTCCGTGTAGTGCGCGCGGAAGGTGACCGTGCCCGTGGTGTGGAACGCGCTGCCGTCCGTCGTCTCCAGGATCTCCAGGCGGACCCACCGCGTCCCGGGATCGAAGTCGACGGCGGGCGGCCGGGTGCCGGGGTGCCAGGTGCGCAGCAGATACGCCTCGTTCCGGACGACGAACGCGGCGTACCGGGAGCGCATCAGCGCCTCACAGGTCGGCGCGGCGAGGGTCCCGGCGTGCAGGCGGCCGCAACAGTCCGCGTAGGCGGCGGGCAGGCCGCACGGGCACGGCGATTCCGCGGTGATCGCGGAAGGCCGCGCTCCGGCGGTGGCCGAGCGCCTCGGTCGTGTGGTGCGTCGTGACATGCGTCCATTGTCACCCGCGGTCGGGTCGGCCCGGCGGACCGGGGTGGAGCGGCCCCGGCCCCGGCCGGTGGTCAGGCCTTGCGGGCCACGCCCGCGTAGCCCGGGATCGGCTCGTCGCCGGCGACGTCCACGGGCTCGCCGAGTTCCGGGTGCCAGTCCGCGGAGAGTGAGACGCCCGGCTCGACGAGTTCGAGTCCGTCGAAGAACGTGGTGAATTCGGCATGGGAACGCAGGCGCAGCGTCATCCCGCGGGCCTTGTAAAGGGCGGACGCCTTCGCCGCACTCTCCGGGTCGAAGTCCCCCGTGGTGTGCGAGAGCACCAGATAGCTGCCGGAGGCGAGCCGCTCGACCAGGCGGTCGACGAGTTCGGCCGCGCCGTCCTCGTCGTCGACGAAGTGCAGCAGGGCCAGCAGCGACAGCGCGATCGGCTTGTCGAAGTCGAGGACCCTGCCGGCCTGTTCCAGGATGATTTCCGGCTTGCGGGCATCGGCCTGGATGTACTCGGTGGCGCCCTGCGGGGTGGAGCGCAGCAGGGCCGCGGCGTGGGCGAGGACGATCGGGTCGTTGTCGCAGTAGACGATGCGGGCGTCCGGGGCGGTCCGCTGGGCGATCTGGTGGAGGTTCGGCTCGGTGGGTATGCCGGTGCCGATGTCGAGGAACTGGCGGATGCCGTTCTCGGCCAGCCACCAGGTGGCCCGGTGCATGAACGCCCGGTTGACCCGGGCCATGTCGCGTCCCCTGGCGTCGAGCGCCAGCAGTTGCCGGGCCATCTGTTCGTCGACCGGGTAGTTGTCCTTGCCGCCGAGGAACCAGTCGTACATCCGGGCGGGATGCGGCTTGCTGGTGTCGATCTCGATGGCTTGAGGGTCTTGCCCGGTCATAGCGCGCTCCATGGGTTCATAGGCCGGCGAACGAGAAGAGTGTGGGGCGGGACGGGCTCCGGCGCTGCGGATTCGGGTGGGAAGGCCGTCGATTCGGTTCGGATGGCTGTGGATTCGGCCGAGGGGCAGTCGGTTCAGGTCAGAAGGAAGTCCGCCTGGCCGGACTTGGCACCCTGGATGAAGGCGGCGATCTCACGGGGGGAGTAGATCAGGGCGGGCCCGTCGGGATCGGCGGACTGGCGTACGGCGACCCTGCCGTCGGACAGCTTCATGGCTTCGACGCAATTGCCTCCGTTCCCACCGCTCCACGGCTTGTACCAGCCCTCGGAGCCGAGTTCGGCGGCCGGCATGCCGTTGTATATGGGATCCATCACAGCTCCTTGCGGAAGTCCCGGAGGATTTCCTTCGTGCGTTGTGCAGTTGCGGCCTGAGCCGCCATGCGGTCCATGACTTCGAGGTAGGAGGCCACCTCGGGGCGCGCGTCGAAGTAGACGGCTCCGGTCAGGTACTCGCTGTAGACCATGTCGGGGAGTTCGGGGACGCCGAATCGGAAGAGGACGAAGGGGCCGTAGGTGCCGGGGTGGTGGCCGGTGGAGAATTCCGCGATCTGCAGCGTCACATGGGGCATCTCGGTCGCTTCGAGCAGCCGGTCGATCTGTCCGCGCATGGTGTCGGCGCTGCCGACGGGACGGCGCAGCACCGTCTCGTCCATCACCACCCACAGCTTCGGGGCGTCCGGCCCTGCCAGCAGGGACTGACGCCGCATCCGCAGCGCCACGTGGCGTTCGATGTCATCGGGTCTGGTCTGGCCGACGGCTCCGGTGCGCATCACCGAGCGCGCGTAGTCCTCGGTCTGCAGCAGTCCGGGGACGAAGTGCGGCTCGTACATGCGCAGGAGGCTCGCGGCGCCCTCCAGGCTGACGTACATGCTGAACCAGTCGGGCAGCACATCGTGGTAGCGCTGCCACCAGCCGGGTTTATTGGCCTCCTCGGCGAGTTCCACGAAGGCGTCGGCCTCGACGTCGGTGATCCCGTACGCCTTCAGCAGGAGCTGGACATAGGGGATCTTGAGAGCGACCTCGGCGGTCTCCATCCTGCGTATCGTCGCAGGTGCGACCCGCAGCACCTTGGCAGCCTGGTCACGGCTCAGGCCGGCGCGCTCCCGCAGATCCTGCAGGCGTTTACCGAGAACGACCTGACCCACGGTCGGGGCGGACCGCGGTTCGCTCACTTCAGACCTCCCGATGCGCTGTTTGGCAGCAGTGTGCCATGCGCGGGCCGCCCACGACAGAACCACTCTGAATTTTTCAGAGTGCCCCTTGCCAAGTGTTCTCGACAGAGGGAGAGTTGGTGAGTGAACCAGTTCACGTAGTCACGTCCGCTCCTATTCGCGTGGGATGGCGGAGTGTGACGCAGCCCCCACTGTGAGGAATCGGTTGTGGCACCCGGCAGTGCGCTCATCCCCCGGCTCATGGACCTCAGGCCCGGCGCCGAGGCGCTCCGGTACTGCTTCGCGCTGCCTGCGCACCCGGAGTCGGTGGCCGGTGCACGGCGGCTGACGCGGGCCAGACTCGACGAGTGGCGGCTGGACGAGGACGCGCACGAAGCCGCGGTCCTGATCGTCTCGGAGCTGTTCACCAACGCGGTGGTGCACACGATGAGCGCGCGCGTCGTGTGCGAACTGCGCTGCCTGGACAGACGACTGCGGATAGCCGTACAGGACCAAGGACATCAGCCCGGCGGGCCACAGCTGTGCCGCACCGCCGATGACGAGCACGGACGCGGTCTGCTGCTCGTGGACGCGATGAGCAGTTCCTGGGGTTCCCGTGGCGCGGGCAACGGCTCGGGACGCATCGTCTGGGCAGAACTACCGCACGGCACGGAGCAGTCATGCTGAAGAACGCGATGTCCCATCTGCTCGGAGCGCGGCGCTCCCACGAGCCCCGGCGCGCCCTCGACACGGGCATGGTGCAATTGCCGCTGCCGCCCGCACTGTCGGCGAGCCTGGGCTACGACGCGGTGGGGGTTCCGGCGCGGTACGGCTTCCGGCTGATGTCTCATCTGCCGCGCACCGGCTGCGTGTTCGCGGACGCCGACCGCTGGTGGTGGATCGTGCCCGCGGGTTCCGACCTCGATCTGGACTGGCCCCCGCAGGCCGCCTACGCGAAGGGGGCGTTCGTTCCGGCGGTACGGCCCCGGCTGATCCACCAGCCCGACAACCGCACGCCGTACACGCCGCCGATCCCGCTCTTCCTGATGGTCTGTCAGGTCACTGGCGTTACGCCGTCGTGGGCACCGTCCGGTGGCGCCCACGCGGTCTCCGCTCCCTGACGCGACCGGTCCGCTCCCGGCCGCGTCAGGGAGAAGGGGGCGGGGTTCTTTCAGGAAACCCCGCCCCCTCCCTTCGCCACAACGCACTCCGGCTCAGCAAACCGACAGCAGCTCACACCCGCTGCCGGGCGCCTCCCTGACGCCGCATCCGGCGGGTTCGCTCGGCAATGAGCCGGAGCGGCTCGGGAGCGCGGCGGTGGACGAGGTGGAACGGCTGGTCCCGGGGCTGCGATTCGCTCGCGCCGTGCACGGGGGAAGAGCTCGTACACAGCGCTTGACCAGCCGCTCTCATCGCCGGACCGGCCCTAAGGGCGGTTCAGATAGGCCAGCCCGGGATGGACCTTCAGGTACCCGTCGAGGAGACGGCCGGCCACCGTCACCGAATCGACCAGCGGGTGCAGCGCGAAGGCCTTCACGGCGGCTGCCCGCGAACCGCTCTCCGCCGCCTGCAGCACCGCGCGTTCGACCGCCTTGACCGCGGTGACCAGACCGATGGCATGGTAGGGGAGCGGGTCGACGGCCATGGGATGGGCGCCGTTCGCGTCGACGAGGCACGGCACCTCGATGACGGCGTCCGCGTCGAGCACGGAAAGCGTCGTGCGGTTGCGGACGTTGAGGATCAGCGAGGTCCGTTCGTTGCGGGCGACGGCCCGCATGAGGGCGAGCGCCACCTTCTCGTAGCCGCCGGACTCCAGATCGCTCTCGTCCCGCTCGCCGACCCCGGCGACCTCCCGGTTCTCCGACATGTAGGTGGCTTCGCGTTCGGCGCGGGTGCGGTCCCAGGCCTGCAGCGCGGGGACGGCCGGGTCCTTCATCCGGTCGTAGAAGCTCTCCTGCTGCTCCCGGAGGAAGGCACCGCGGGTCTGCTCGGCATCCTGGTAGGCGCGCACGGCCTCCCGGTTGAAGTAGTAATAGTGCAGATACTCGTTGGGGACGGCCCCCAGCGACCGCAGCCAGTCGACGCCGAACAGCCGGCCCTCCTCGAAGGAGCCGAGCAGTTCCGGGTCCGCCAGCAGGCGCGGGAGTTCGTCGCGGCCGTCGACACGCAGTGCGCGGACCCAGCCCAGATGGTTGAGGCCGACGTAGTCGATCCGGGCCCGGTCGGGGTCGGCGCCGAGCACCCGGGCGATCCGGCGGCCGAGGCCCACCGGGGAGTCGCAGATGCCGATGACCCGGTCGCCCAGGCAACGGGACATGGCCTCGGTCACCAGGCCCGCCGGGTTGGTGAAGTTGATGACCCAGGCGTTCGGGGCGAGTCGCGCGACGCGCTGCGCGAGGTCGACGGCGACGGGCACGGTGCGCAGCCCGTACGCGATGCCGCCCGCGCCGACCGTCTCCTGGCCGAGTACGCCTTCGTCGAGGGCGACCCGTTCGTCGGCCGCCCGGCCTTCGAGGCCGCCGACGCGGATCGCCGAGAAGACGAAGTCCGCGCCGCGCAATGCCTCGTCGAGGTCGGTGGTGGCGTTGACGGCGGGGGCGTCCGGGACGGTCGCGGCCTGGTCGGCGAGCACCCGGGCCACGGCGGTGAGCCGGCCCGCGTCGGTGTCGTAGAGGGTGACCGCGGTGACGCGGCCCTCGGCGTGATCGGCGAGCAGCGCCCCGTACACGAGTGGAACCCGGAATCCGCCGCCGCCCAGAATTGTCAGCTTCACGCTTCCGCATCGTACGGGGCCGGGTCCGGACGGGGCCCGAGCGACTCCGGACGGCGGCCCCCACCCGGCGCGCACGGCGGCCGGCCCGGCGGCCGGGAACCCACGGATGCACGGGTCCACGGCCACCGGGCCGTTGATCGGTCTCGTCTCCGTCGCGGCGGACGGATCGAGGTCAGTCGCCGGTCCACCAGCGCGAAACGGCACGCCACAGCCGCCCCGGTGCGGTCTTGCCCCGCTGGTGCGGAATGCGCCCGGCGGCGGACTGTCCGGCGGGCTGCCCGCCAGTGGTGCCTCCGGGCTCGTCGGCAGTCGACGCCGCGGGTGTCGCACCCGCCGCCGTGCCCGTGGCGGCAGGGGCCGGAGCGGGGGCGCGGCCGGGTGTAGGGGCGGTGTGCCGGACCGTCGGCTGGACCTCCCAGTCCTGGCGCTGCGGGTTCGGCCTTCCCATGGACGGCGGTTCCTTGTCGTCCTGGGGCGGACGCGCGGCAAAGTCCGCCGGGAGCTCCACCAGATGCCGGCTCATGAAGTTCCCGATCCAGCTCAGCTCGCTCTCGTCGACGGCGAGTTCGAGATCGGGGAGACGCATCAGCAGGGCGTCCACGCCGACGTCGGCGATGGCGCGTCCGATGTCCTGCCCGGGACATTCATGGGGGCCGCCGCTGAACGCGAGGTGGGCGCGGTTGCCCTCCATGTCGGCCTTGAGATCGGGCCGTACGACGGGATCGGTGTTGGCCGGTGCGATGCCGACGATCAGGGCGTCGCCCGCCTTGATCTGCTGACCGCCCAGTTCGGTGTCGCCGACCGCCCAGCGGCCGAAGACCGCGGTGAACGGCGGCTCGTCCCACAGCGTCTGCTCGACCGCTTCGGGCACCGTCATGTGACCGCCGCTGAGCCGGGCCCGGAAGCGGGGGTCGGTGAGCACCATCCGCAGGACGTTGGCGATCAGGTTGACGGTCGCCTCGTACGAGGCGATGAGGACCAGCCGCAGATGCTCGCTGACCTCCTGGTCGGTCATCCCCGCCGGATGCTCGACGAGCCAGGTGGCGAAGTCGTCCGCGGGTTCGCGCCGGCGGCGCCGGACGAGCCGGGTCAGCGCGTCGAGGACGTACGCGTTGCTCGCGACGGCGGTCGCCGTGCCACGGGTCATGTCGCGGGCGGCCTGGACCATCCGGTCGTTGTACTCCTCGGGCATGCCGAGGATCGCGCACATCACCATCATCGGCAGCCGCTCGGCGAACTGCCTGACCAGGTCGACGCGGCCTTCCTGGCAGAAGTCGTTGACGAGCCGGTTGCTGTAGCGGTTGACGTGGCGGCGCACCCCGCGGGTGTCGATGCGGCTCATGCTGTCGGTGACCGCGCCGCGTTGGCGCTCGTGGGTGGCGCCGTCGGCGAAGACACAGACCGGCTGCCAGGTGAAGATCGGGGCGAGCGGGTGGTCCGGGGCGACGGTGCCGTCCTGCAGGGCCCGCCACCGCCGCGAGTCGCGGGAGAACTGCGAGGGGGTCCGGGTCATGTGCAGGTTCTCGCTGTGGCCGAGGACCAGCCAGGCGGGCACGTCCCCGTGCAGCAGGACGGGGGCCACGCTGCCGTGTTCGGCGCGCAGCTTGTCGTACAGCCCGTTGGGGTCTCGCTCGGCCTCCGGGCCGTAGATCCGGCGTAGCCCGCCGGGGCCGGTACCGAGGCCGTGGGCCGGGCACTCGGGGGGCGGAACCGGCCCCTGGGCCGCTCCGGGCTCGTAGTGGAATGGGGTTGTCACAATCGCTCCAGGGATCAGGATTCCAAGGACCAAGCGGATGGGACGCGCGGGGGATGTGTACTGCGGTCAGGCGAGCGGGAGGGCCAGACTGTGCAGATAGCGCATCAGCGTCATCAGTACGTCGCGGCTGGAGGCGCGCAGCCGGGCGTCGCAGTCGATCATCGGAACCTCTTCAGGAAGGTCGAGGGCGCTGCGCAGCGCCTCGACCGGGTGCTTCGGGGCGTCCGGGAAGGTGTTGACAGCGACGACGAACGGGACTCCGCGCTCCTCCAGCCGCCCGATGACGTCGAAGCTGACTTCGAGGCGGCGGGTGTCGAGGAGGACCACCGCGCCGAGGGCACCTTCGAACAGGCCGTTCCACAGGAACCAGAACCTTTCCTGGCCCGGGGTGCCGAACAGATAGAGGATCAGTTCCTCACTGATGGAGATCCGGCCGAAGTCCATGGCGACGGTGGTGGCGGTCTTGCTCTCCACCCCGAAGTTGTCGTCCACGCCGACGCCGGCCTGGGTCATGGTCTCTTCGGTGGTCAGTGGCCGGATCTCGCTGACGGATCCGACCATGGTCGTCTTGCCGACCCCGAACCCACCGACGATCACGACCTTCACCGCGGCGGTCGCCGTGGTGGGAAGGACATCCTCGCGCCGGGGGCCGGTGATCGTGTCAGAGCTTCTGAAGTCCATGCATCACCGCTTCGAGAAGGGACCTGTCCGGGAGGGTGGCGCGGACGATGGGCGCGCGCGATTCGATGAGGTCGGCCGCGAGGAGTTCCGTGAGGAGCGATGTCACCACGCTGAAGGGCAGACCGAGGTACGCCGAGATCTCGGCAACGGATAAGGGCGCCTGGCAGAGCCTCATGATCACGGCCTGCTCGGGCTGGACCGTCGGCGTCGGCTGGGCCTGCGCGACGACCATCGTGACCAGGTCGAGCGGCGCCCGCTCGTTGCCGTCGGGATCGCCGGTGATCACGTACAGCCGTTCCGGATCGCTCGGTGCCGGATCGGCCATTCGGCGTTCTCGTCGGGGAGCCTTCATCCGGTCTGCCCGTCATGGCGCGGAGGGCTCGTCAGGTGGGCGCCGATCCTGACGACCATGTCGCGCATCCGTGATCCGACGAGCCCCGCGTCGACCGTGTCACCGGCCAGGACGGCGAGGTACGCGCCCGTTCCGGCGGCCATCAAGTAGAAGAAGCCGCCGGTGACTTCGATGACGACGAGGCGCATCAGTCCGTCGCTGTAGGGGATTTCGGAGGCGACGGCGGCGGCCAGGCTCTGCAGTCCGGCACAGGCCGCCGCGAGGCGGTCGGCGACATCGGGATCGCCGCCGTGCCGGGCGATGCGCAGGCCGTCGGCGGAGAGCACCACGATCTGGTGGATGTCCGGCACGTCGTCGGCCAGTTCCTTGAGCATCCAGTCCATATTTCCCCGCTGCTGGATCACTTCAGGTCTCCCTTGTCCCAGGCATCGTCAGAGTCTTCGTCGGTCTTCGGGTCCTGCGGCACGCCGTTGACGGCGTTGGTGAAGGCCTCCAGCCAGAGTCCGGGGGGCTGTTCCTTGCCGCCGTCGGTCCCGCCGTGGCCGTTGCGCTGTCCTGCGGTGGGGTCGACGGGCTGTGCGGGGAGGTTGTGCGAGCCCAGGGGGGCGCGGCCGCGGCTGCGGCGTTGCGGGAGCCCCCCGGCGGTCCACTCGGTCACCACGGGGACGTCCTCCTCCACGGCGGCCGCGGGGAGCACCGGCCGGGTGACGGGTGCGACGGGGCCGGTGGCGAGGCGCTGGGCCACGGGACGGGGCTTGCGGCGGGGCGGCACGACGTGCTTCATCGCCTCCTGGTCGATGTCGCTGGTGGGCCTCGACGTGGCGCCGATGCCGTGGGCGATACCGGGGGCGGGGCCGGTGGTGATCATCGCGCGGGGCACGATGAGCACGGCGCGGACACCGCCGTACGCGGACTGCCGCAGCGAGACCTGGAGGTCGTACATCCGCGCGAGCCGTCCGACGACGGCCATGCCGAGCCGGGGGGACTCGCCGAGGTCGTTCATGTTGGAGCCGGCCTGGGCCCGGGCGAGCATGTTCTCGGCCCGTGACCGGGCCTCCTCGCTGAGCGAGACGCCGCCGTCCTCGATCTCGATGGCGATGCCGGTCTGCACCTCGACGGCGGTGACGTGCACCCGGGTCTGCGGCGGCGAGTAGCGCGTGGCGTTGTCGAGGAGTTCGGCACAGGCGTGGATGAGCGGCTCGACGGCCGTGCCGATGACGGCGACCTTGGCGATCGAGTGCAGATCGATCCGCGGGTACTCCAGGATCCGCGACATGGCGCCGCGCAGCACGCTGAACAGCGGTACGGGCTTGGGCCACTGGCGGCTGGGGCGGGCGCCGCCGAGTACCGCGATGGAGTCGGCGAGACGACCGATCAGCGCGGTGCCGTGGTCGATGCGGAGCAGGTCGTCGAAGACGTCGGGGTTGCGCCCGTGGTGCTCCTCCATTTCCCGCAGTTCACTCGCCTGGCGGTGAACGATCGCCTGGACGCGCCGGGCGACGTTGACGAAGGCGCGCTGCGCGGAGTCGCGCATCGCCTCTTCGTTGTCGATGATGTTCAGCACCGTGTAGACGAGGGTGCGTTGGGAGTCGGGCAGGTCGCGGTACGCCTCGTCCGCGTCGACGACGTCCCGGAGCACCTCTTCGGGTGAATTGCCCACCCGCAGCCGGTGGATGGCGGCCGGCAGGAGTTCCTTGCTGATCCGCAC
This sequence comes from Streptomyces sp. NPDC057543, assembly GCF_042801895.1. Lineage (NCBI taxonomy): Bacteria > Bacillati > Actinomycetota > Actinomycetes > Kitasatosporales > Streptomycetaceae > Streptomyces > Streptomyces sp. NPDC057543. The sequence goes on from NZ_JBHVFF010000019.1 coordinate 38,098, forward strand.
GGTCTCGTCGTCGTGGGCGGCGATGCGCCGTTCCAGGTCGGCGAAGCGCCGTTCGTACGCCGCGCGCTGGGCGCGCATATCGCGTGCCCGGCGGGCGAGTCGAACGGTGAGTGCGGTGACCACGACGGTGGCGAGCGCGCCGCACCAGACGACTGGCATCCGCGCGGCCGCGGAAACCAGCGCCACCGCGGCGGTGGTTGCGCCGCCCATCAGAAGCACGGGCAGCAACATGGCGCGGACGACGCGGATTTCTCGTTCGATCGGCGGTGATTCAACACGAACCATCTAAAACCTCTGGCGGTTGATTCGGGAGGTAAACGCGCTTGCAGGACATCCAGGAACAAGCGCTCGAATTCGTCTCAACTCGACTTCGCTGCGCGTGAGCTTAGCCAGATCGAATCAGGGCTTCGGCGCATTCACCCAACCCCCTGCGCGAGCGCTCCCGCGGTAATACACTCACGAGTTTTTGTACGCACCGCCTCCACGCGTACGCAGGGAGTGACGATCAAGGGAGATCCCCAACCCGGAGCATTTGCCGTCCCGCGGTACGGGACGTTTTCACAACTGCGCGGGGAATTGCCCCGCGCGCCATGCCAGTCGTCCCGCGACGAGGGACGCGCGCACGCGTGATCGAAGCGGATCAAAAGGAGCGCATTGATGACCGAAGGACGGATGTACGGCAACGTCGCCCCAGCGACGGACGGTGCGGGCGGTGCGGGCGGTGCGGAAGATACGGCCGGCGCCGGTGCGGAGGACACGAGCGGTACGGGGGAAGCGAGCGGTACGGCGGACGCGAGCGGTACGGAGGACACGAGCGGTACGGGGCCGGCGCGCGGGTACACCATCGAGTCGCTCGACACCGGACTCCGGCTGCTGCGGCTGTTCCTGACGCACGACACGCTGACCGTCTCCGAGGCGGCCGGGCTGCTCTCCATCGGCCGGTCCACCGCCCACCGGGTACTCAGCACCCTCGAAGGACGCGGCTTCGCGGTCCGGGAATCCTCCGGACGCGGCTACTCGGCAGGTCCGGAGCTGGCGCGGCTCGGCCGTCCGGCGGGCTTCGGCGCGGCCGTCCGCGAACAGCTCGGAGTCGTACTGGACGACGCGCTACGGCGCACCGGCGAGACGGTGCAGAGCGCGGCGCTCATCGGCGACCGGATCCTGATCACCGACGGCCGCGAGTCGCCGCACCCGGTCCGGGTGATGCCGGAGAGGGGCCGTACGCACCCCGCCCACGCCACCGCCGGCGGCAAAATGCTGCTCTCCCGGATGTCAGCGGAAGAGCTCCACGCCCTCTATCCGCAGGAGGGACTTCCAAAGGCAGCGCCGAACTCCCTCACCTCACGGTCCGCGCTGTTCGCGGAGCTCGACGCGATCCGCTCCCTCGGATACGCCCTCAGCCGTGGGGAGTCGGTCCCGGGCCTGCACGCCGTGGCCGTTGCGCTGGCCGCGTCGAGCCGCCGGGACCGGCTCGCCCTGGTGACCTCGGCACCCGCCGACCGCGGCGACGACGCGGCGCTCGCCCGCCTGGTGGGCGAACTGCGCCGGTCGGCCGCGCTGTTCGGCGGGGCCTGATGACGGCCGGGCCCGAACAGAAGACCCTGGTGCCCCTCCCGGCAGGCTTTGCCCCGTCGCGCCGCCCAGCACGCACTCCCCCAAGGCCTTGAGGGCCAGGGGGACCCCCTTCCGCGTTGGCCGAAAGCCCTGGTAGCTCCTTCCCCGAGCTCTCAACTCCGTTCGAGCAGGGGAGACCCAGCCAAGGACTTCCGGCCGCCTCGCGATCGCACGCACCGGACGACGCTCCTTCCGGGCAGACACCGCCGGTCACGGCACTAGGTCCAGAGGTCGGTGCTGTGGGCGTCGATGAGGGCGGCGATGCGGGCGAGGACCTCATCGGCGGGCCGCGGATCGTGCCGGCGTCCGTCGCGCAGGCGCAGGGCGACCTGGCCGTCGGCGGCTTCCCTGGCACCGATGACGGCCTGGTAGGGCACCAGGCGGGCTTCCCGGATGCGGGCGCCCAGGGTGCCGCGGTCCGGTCCGGTGATCTCGGCCCGCAGCCCGAGGCCGGTGCAGCGCCGGGCGAACGCCTCCGCGTCCGGCAGTTCGGCTTCGGAGACCGGAAGGATCGCCAGCTGGGTGGGGGCGAGCCAGGCGGGGAAGGCCCCGCCGTGCTCCTCGATGAGGTGGGCGACGGCACGCTCCACGCTGCCGATGATGCTGCGGTGGATCATCACCGGCCGGTGTTTCGCACCGTCCGCACCGATGTAGTGCAGGTCGAACCGGGCCGGCTGGTGGAAGTCGACCTGGATGGTGGAGAGGGTGAACTCCCGGCCGGCGCTGTCGACGAGCTGGACGTCGATCTTGGGGCCGTAGAACGCGGCTTCTCCCTCGGCCGCCTCGTAGGGCAGCCCGGAGCGGTCGAGGACGTCGGTCAGCAGAGCGGTGGACCGCTGCCACAGTTCGGGGGCGGCGACATACTTCCCGCCTGGCCCCGGCAGGGAGAGCCGGTAGCGGGCCGGGCCGATGCCCAGCGCCCCGTACGCCCGGCGGATCAGTTCCAGCGCGGCCCGTGCCTCCTCGGCGGCCTGGTCCAGGGTGCAGAAGATGTGCGCGTCGTTCAGCTGGATGGCCCTCACCCGGGTCAGTCCGCCGAGCACCCCGGAGAGTTCGGAGCGGTACATGCCTCCCAACTCGGCCATCCGCAAGGGAAGTTCGCGGTAGCTGTGGGAGCGGGAGCGGTACATGAGTGCGTGGTGCGGACACAGACTGGGCCGGAGCACGACCTGTTCCCCGCCCACTTCCATCGGCGGGAACATGTCGTCGCTGTAGTGCGACCAGTGCCCGGAGATCTCGTACAGCTCCCGCTTGCCGAGCACCGGTGAGTACACGTGCCGGTAGCCCGCCCGCCGCTCGGCGGTGCGGATGTACTCCTCCAGGGTGTGGCGTACGACAGCGCCGTCGGGCAGCCAGTACGGCAGCCCGGCGCCGATCAGCGGATCGGTGTCGAACAGGTCCAGCTCGCGGCCGAGTTTGCGGTGGTCGTGCATGGCGGTCTCCTCGCGGTCGTCGGGCGGGTGACCGCAAGGCGAAGCCCCGGGGCACTCGCCCCGGGGCTTCGGACTGAACAGCTGTCAGCGCGCCGGGACACTCTCCGGCGTCGTCGTCATGGCAGCGCGCTTCATGCGGGGGACGTTAGCAGCGGCGTACCGATGTCCGCGCGGGAATATTCGCCGGGCCGCCCGGCCCCGGTTCGGCGCCGGCCACCGGTTCAGCGTCCGGCGCCGCCGATGCGCCCCTCCAGCTGCACCAGCAACTCGCTGAGCTGGGCGCTGAGTCGGCTGCGGGTCTGCTCGTCGAGACCGGACAGCACCGTGCGTTCGTACGCCAGCTGGCGCGGCAGCAGCCGATCGACCATCTCGCGTCCCTCCTCGGTGAGGCGGACATGAACGACGCGCCGGTCGCGGGCGTCGCTGCGGCGCTCGACGAGGCCCCGTTCCTGAAGGACCCGCAGGCGCTTGGTGACGGCGGCGCCGGAGGAGAACGTCTCCCTGGCGAGCTCGCCGGGGGTGAGTTCGCGGTCGGTACGGCGTACCGCACCGAGCAGGTCGAACTCGGCGCGGGTCAGGCCGGCGGCGCGCAACGGAGCGTCCTCCGCCTGCTGGAGCAGGGCCGCGCAGCGGTTGATGCGGCCGATGAGTTCCATCGGTCCGGTGTCCAGCTCCGGGTTGACGGCCTGCCACTGCCGTACCACCGAGGCGACGATGTCGTCGGTCACACCGCTCCGTTCTCCTGGGCAGGGGCGATGAGCCCCTGCCGCGTTGCTGTCGCCGCGAGCGTACGGTGTCCGGCCTGCTCGGCCGCGAGGACCTGCTCCTGGGGCAGGGCGCGCTGCCACCATTCGCCCGCCGCGGTGTCATCGGCTTCGCGCAACTCGACGAGCGAACCGGTCAGCCTGCGACGGGCGGCGTCGAGGGCGGCGGGCGTGGGCTGCGGGGCGGCCAGCGCGTGCACGGCGTGGGCGCGCGCCCGATCGGTGGCGGCGAGGGCCTTCTCCAGGCGCCCGGAGGCCCGGCGGTTCGTCACCAGCATGGCGGCGAGCAGGCCCACCGCGGCGCCGATCACGGTGTCCAGGACCCGGTCACCGATGAGTTCACCGGCCGGGTGGGTGCCGCCGAATTCCAGGACCAGCAGGGCCATCGGGGTGACGGCGATGGAGCCGAGCCAGTAGTTGCGGGTGATCAGGGCCTCGGCCGCGAAGCCGAAGAGCAGACAGAAGCCGATGAGGGCCAGGGGGCCGGTGCGGCTGACCGGGAGGACGGCGGCGAAGACGAGAACGCCGAGCAGATTGCCGAGGGTCCGCTGGAGGGCCCGGTTCCAGGTCAGGGTCACATTGGCCTGGTAGAGGGAGGCCGCGGTGACGATCGCCCAGTAGGGGCGGCCGACGCCGGCCGCCTGGGAGACGTATCCGGCGAGGGCGCAGCCGATGAGCGCGCGGGCGCCGATGGGCAGTAGCGGGGAGCCCGGGGCGAGGCTGCGCAGCAGTGCGCGGCGGGCGTCGCGGCGGCTTCCGGTACGCCGGGCGGCCCGTTCGGCGTCGATGCCGAACAGTTCCGCCGCCGTACCCGGAGCGGGCGGCGCGATGGGGACGGGTCCGCGGGCACGGGTCTGCCCGGCCCAGGCGCGCAGCAGGTCCGGATCGGCGGCCGAGGTGGGGGCGGCTGCGGAGAGGGGGTCGGCCGGGGAGCCGCCGAGGGCGCCGCCGGCGAGGACGGCTTCGGCGTGGACGACGAGGCGTTCGAGCGCCCGGCGTACGGGGGTGGGGCGTCCGGCGGCGAGGAGGGTCTGCCAGGCCGCGTGCACGGCGGCGACCGCGGCGTGCCGGGTGCGGTGGCCGGGTGCCGTGACGTATGCCGCGGCCGCGTCGAGTGCGCGGGCGGTCGCCCGGCGCTCGGGGCCCTCCCTGCGGATCGCCGCGGGGCCGACCGCGACCAGCCAGGAGACCGCGCCCGCGGCCAGGGTCAGCGCGAGGTGGCCCGGGACCTGTCCGAGGTGCTGCGGGGCGAAGAGCGCGGCCGAGGTGATGAACGTGAAGATCAACGGTCCGGGCGGGCCGATGCGGGTGGCGTCGCAGAGCACCTTCTGTCCGGCCGCGAGGAGTGCGCCCACCGCGATCAGCACGGCGGTCGATCCGGTGAGCGAGGCCGCGACCAGGGATATCGCCATGCCGATGACCATGGAGAGGACGACCCCGGCGACGGCTCGGGCCCGGCGGGCATACGGCAGATTGTGGCCGTAGAGCGCACAGAGCGAACCGGCCATCGTGTACATCACGAGGTCGAGCCGGTCCATGGCGAACAGCACCAGATCCGGTACGGCGGTGGCGACGACCACGCTCAGCGCCGGTTTGAACCACATGTCCGAGGGCCGGGCGAGGCGCAGCGGGGCCGCCAGCGGGAGTCTGCGGACGGAGGGCTGACGAGATCGGATGGCTGTATCACTCACCCAAATACTTTAGCAGGTATTACACCTGTAAAACATCCCCTCTTCCCGGTGCCCCTGCCGTACGACACCGATGGCTGACCTCTCCGCTAGGCAATACGTTCAGCACAAGGACAGAGAGTCACGCATCGGTACGTCCACGCATCCGCCCGTCCATGGAGGAAACCGAATGAAGCTCACGTCTCCGGTGCCCGGCGGTCCCTGCTGGGTCGAGCTGAGTACCCCCGACATCCCCGCGGCCAAGTCGTTCTACGCGGCGCTCTTCGGGTGGCGCCCCGAGACGGACCCGCGCGAGGAGGCGGGCGGCTACACCATGGCGCATCTCGGAGACGCGCGCGTGGCCGCGCTCAGTCCCGTCTACCAGCCGGGGCAGCCACCCGCCTGGACGGTCTCGTTCGCGACCGAGGACACCGACGCCACGGTCGAGAAGGTGAGGTCGGCGGGCGGCTCGCTGCTGGTCGGCCCGATGGACGTGTTCGACCAGGGCAGGTTCGCGGTGGTCGCGGATCCGTCGGGCGCGGTGTTCTCGCTGTGGCAGGGGCGCGCTTTCGCCGGTGCCGAGCTGATGAACGCCCCCGGCGCGCTCGGCTGGGTCGAACTCGTCACCCGACAGGCCGACCCGGCGCTCGCTTTCTATCCCGCGGTCTTCGGGTGGACGGTGAACGCCGCTTCCGCGAGCTACCCGCAGTGGGGCGTGGACGGCGAGGACTTCGGCGGCCTGCTGGTCATGGACGACAGGTTCCCGCAGGAGGCGCCGCCGAACTGGCTGCCGTACTTCGCCGTGCCGGACGTCGACGCGGCGGCGGCCACCGCGCAGGGGGCGGGCGGCGAATTGCTGATGCCGCCGACGGACGTTCCGGGCGGTCCCCGGATCGCGGTGGTCCGGGACCCGCAGGGCGCTGCGTTCGGCATCCACCGGGCGGGCGACGAAGGCTAGGAGGGCGCTGAGGATCTTGGCCGGGGAATCACGGCCGGACAGACCCTGGTGCCCCACTGATCGCGACACCCACGGACCCGCGTATCCATCGGTTCGACATCCGCCTGCCGGCGGGAACGGCGAACGGTCTTCCTGGAGTTCAGCTGATGTACGAGAGCGATGCCGGACTGCTCGCCCCCGGGCGGGCCGGCTCCCCCGCCGAGGCCGCCACCGGCGACGGCGCCTTTCTGCAGGCGATGCTCGACGCCGAGGCCGCGCTCACCCGCGCCCAGGCCGGCTGCGGACTCGCGCCCGCCGAGGCCGGGCGGGCGGTGACCGCGGCGGCGGGCGACGCGAGCCGGTTCGAGGTGCGGAGTCTGGCGCTGCGCGCCCGCACGGACGGCAATCCGGTCATCCCGCTGGTCGTCGACCTGGCCGCCGCGGTGGAGCCGGGCGTCCGGCCGTACGTGCACCGGGGCGCCACCAGCCAGGACATCCTCGACACGGCCGCCATGCTGGTCGCCGCGCGGACGCTGGCCCCGGTTCTCGACGATCTGGTGCGGGCCGCGGACGCGGTGGCACGGCTGGCCGTCGCGCACCGCAACACCCCGATGGCCGGCCGTACGCTCACCCAGCACGCCGTGCCGACCACCTTCGGACTGAAGGCTGCGGGGTGGCGTGCGCTGATCCTCGACGCACGGGACCGCCTGTCCGCCGTACGGGAGTCACTTCCCGCACAACTCGGCGGCGCGGCAGGCACGTTGGCCGTCTTCGACGCCTTCACGCCCGTCGGCGTAGCCGATGCGGGCGTTTCCGGCACCGATGCGTCCGGCGCCGCCGAGGACGACGGCCGGGGGCTACCCCTGCTCCAGGCATTCGCGAACGAACTCGGTCTGGCCGAACCGCTGTTGCCGTGGCACAGTCTGCGGACCCCGATCGCGGACCTGGCGGGCGCGCTCGCTTTCACGGCAGGTGCGCTCGGCAAGCTGGCGGCCGACGTACTCACCCTGTCCCGTACCGAGATCGGCGAGGTGACCGAGGGGCAGGGCGGTGGCTCGTCCACCATGCCGCAGAAGGCCAACCCGGTGCGCGCCACCCTCATCGTGGCGGCCGCCCGTCGCGCTCCGGCCCTGGCGGCGACGCTGTACGGCTCGCTGGTCGCCGAGGACGAGCGGCCGGCCGGGGCGTGGCACGCGGAATGGGAGCCGCTGCGCGAGCTGCTGAGGCTCGTCGGCGGGGCCGCGTACGCGGCGGCCGAACTCACCGACGGGCTGCGGGTCGTCCCGTACGCCATGCGGGAGAATCTCCAGCTCACCGACGGGCTGATCGTCGCGGAGCGGCTGGCCGCCGTGTTCGCCGAGCGGATCGGCCGCAAGCGTGCCAAGGAGGTCCTGCTGAACGCCGCCGCCCGGGCCCGCGCGGAGACCACGGATCTGGCCGACGTCCTCGCCGACGTGCTGGACGAGGAGCCCGAACTCGCCGGTCTCGACCTGTCCGAACTGGCCGATCCCGCTCGCTACACCGGCTGCGCGGGCCCGCTCACCGACCGCGCGCTCGACCGCGGCTGACCGGCCCGGTAGACCCTGGCCAGGGTCTTTCGTTCGGATCAGGCCGGATCAGGGAGCGGCCCGCCGCGGAGCGGCTGATGCCACCGTGGTGCCGTGCATCGCAAGGCGGACGAAGGAGTCATGGCGGAGCCGCTGGGGTCTCCCTTGCTCGAGCGGAGCCGAGAGCTCGGAGAAGACCGACGACAACGCGGCGAGGTGCGGTGCCGGGGCACACGAGCCCGGCCTGATCCGAACGAGATGCCCTAGATCAGCCGGCCCCCGCGGGCGATGACCCGGCCGGCCCGTACCACCATGGACGGAATCGGGCGGTCCACGACTGCCTCGGGCAGCGAACCGGCGGCCACCAGGACGAAGTCGGCCGGGTCCCCGGTCTCCAGCCGGGAGGCGGGCAGACCGAGCAGGGAGGCGCCGCCCTGGGCCACCGCCTCGTAACAGGAGGCGAGTTCGGCATCGGTGCGGGCATCCGTGCGGTAGGCGAGCAGATGGGCCCGGGCAAGCATGTCGCCGTCACCGAACGGCGTCCAGGCATCGCGCACTCCGTCCGAGCCGACGGCCACTCGCACGCCGTGCGGGGTGAGCCGTGCGGGGTCCAGGACCGGGTCACCGCCCAGGGCACAGGTGACCAGGGAGACGCCGGCGTCGGCCAACCGCGCCGCCACGGCGTCGCGTTCGTCACCCTCGAGCTCGGCCACGGCGAAGGCATGGCCGAGGGTGACGCGTCCCTGCATCCCGGCGGCGACGGTACGCCGGGCGATCTCGGCGACCTGGCGCAGACCGGCGGGCCCGCCGTCGTGCAGATGGATGTCGACCGGTACGCCCTTGCGGGCGGCCAGCCCGAACACGAAGTCCAACTGGCCGTCCATGTCGCCGTCGATGCCGATCGGGTCGAGGCCGCCGACGACGTCGGCCCCCTCGGACAGGGCCTGCTCCATGAGTTCGGCGGTTCCGGGCTCGCTCAACAGGCCGAGCTGGGGGAAGGCGACGATCTGGACGTCGACGAGGTCCTTGCGGGCATCGGCCGCCGCCCGCACCCCGTGCACCCCGGAGAGGCCGTGGACGGGGGCGACATCCACGTGGGCCCGCATGGCGCGGGTGCCACGGGCGATGGCCCGGTCCATGAGTGCCCCGACCCGCTCCTCCACCGGGGTCGTGAGGGCGGTCCTGGCCCGTACATCGCCCTCGATCAGGTCACGGAGCGTCCCGGCGGGTTCGCGGCTCAGCCAGGGCCCGCCCCAGGTCGACTTGTCGGGGTGGATGTGCGCGTCGACGGGCGAGGGCAGGGCGAGGGTTCCCGCGGCGTCCACGGTCACGCAGCCGTCGGGCAGCTCCGCCGGGTCGTACGCGGCGATCCGGCCGTCGGAGACCAGCAGGTCACGGGTGCGCCCGTCGAGGGAACGGACGGTGGTGAACAGGACATGGGGGCAGGCGGGGGCGGGCGTCGCCATGGGGCGGGGGCTCCTTCGGTGGTGCGCGACGTCGTGCGCTGGATGGGCGTCTTGGTCAGGGTCGGCGCCGGGGACCGGGATCCGTGGGTTCATCGGTGGCGGTGGCGGCGGCGAGCATCTGCATCGCGGTCTCGCGCGTTCCGGCCACATGACGGCGGGCGATCCGTTCCGCCTCATCCGCGTCGCCGCTCCTGATCGCCTCGTAGAGCAGTTCGTGCTCGCCGCACATCACGGGACCGTCGCCCGGCTCGGAGGTGAGGCTGAAGAGCCGGCGCAACCGGCCGTCGAGCGGCGCCATCAGGCCCTGGAGCAGCGGATTGCCGGACATGACGACGATCTGCTGATGGAAGTCGGCATGGACCGAGCCCAGTTCGCGGGTCCGGCGGGAGGAGCCCGCGACGCGGCGGGCGCGGTCCAGGAGTCTTTCCAGGGTGCGCAGGCCGTCCCGGTCGGCGCGCCGGGCGGCGAGCGAGGCCGCCAGCGCCTCCAGGTGTTCGCGGATGTCGAAGAAGTCCGCGGCCTCGGCCGGGCCGAGCGGGGCGACGAACGCGCCCTTTCGTGCCTGGGCGGCGATGAATCCCTCGGTCTCCAGTCGCTGGATGGCTTCCCGTACGGGGATACGGGACACCCCCAGCTCGTCCGCGAGTTCCCGTTCGACGACCCGGTGCCCGGAGGGGTAGCGGCCGTCGATGATCCTCTCGCGCAGTTCCACATAGACCTGGTCGCGCAGCGACTGATGTGCCGCACCGATGGTGGCGGTGAGGCCGGCGGTTCGGCTGCTGCTCATGGACTCGCTTCCTGCCCGTCGGAGCCGGTCTCTTCCGGCTCCCGTGCCGTGATCATCGCAGATTCCGGAAAGGTTCCGTACACCCTTGCTTGGTATTCGGTATACCAGATAGCTTGAGCGCCGCGCCCAATCCGGCCGCCCTGAACTGGTCTTTTCCGCTGACCCATGCCTGATGCAGGCATCGACTTCGGCGTCCAGCCGCCCGTTCGCACCTGAGGAACCACCGATGACGCAACCCTCGACGGCCGTCCCGCCG
>NZ_JBHVFF010000020.1:0-48157 GCF_042801895.1 Streptomyces sp. NPDC057543
AGCCAGTGCACAGGCTTCGGCCGACCGCGCCTACGCGGACGCGCGCGCGGCGGGCAAGGACGCGGATGCCGCCCGGGCGGCATCCGATGAAGCCAAGTCCATAGCCCGCCAGAAGCGACAGGACGAAATAGCCGCGGAGGCCGCCAAGGCCGCGCAGCGAGCCAAGGAGAACGCGAAGAACAACGTCAATCCTGCCGATTCCGCCGACAACGACAAGGTCGATGTCGAGCAGATCAGGCAGGAGAGCGTGAACGATGCGGCGGATGCCGCCACGTACACCGCCAAGGTGAGCTCGGTTCTCGGCATCGCAGCGGTGGCTGCCGCCTGCATTCCGGGTGGACAGTTGCTGGCGGGTGGACTTGCCGGAGCATCACTGGTCTTCGCCGGGATAAGCGCCTTGTACAATGCCAAGGCTTACGGATGGGGGAGTTCCAACTTCGTGGGGTCCGTGGCCGGCATCGCTCTCACCATCGGCCTGGGGAGCGTGGGAAGTCTGGCCGCCTCCCAAATGGTCAGCAAGGTGGGGAAGACCGCGATCAAGGGGGTTCATGACACGGTTTCCTCCGTCGTGGGCTGGTTCACCGCATAACCGGTAGGGGTCGGGGGCGGTGAGGAGTCACCTCACCGCCCCCGAGGGACAGCCCTTATCAGTGAGGAACAGGAATGGCGTTGCACAATTCACCGCTGTGGTGGCTCTTCTCGGCGGTCTGCGTGGCATTCTGGTTTGCTGTCATGCTTCCGGCGATGCCCACCAGGAATCACAAGGTATTCGTTTCCCTCGGTCCACCGGTGATTTTCGCAGCGATAGCCTTGTATTGCGTCAAATTTGGCGATGCCTTCACGGAAATACTCCCCGTGTACTGCGGACTGGTCCTCGCCGCCCCGGTCGGAGTTCTGGGGCACCGCAAGGCACTGCGCGAGATGCTGGAAGATCCGGAGATCCCCTACGACGAGGCGACCGGTCCCTGGACACTGCAGGGGGCTGTCGCACTGGCGGTGTTCTTCGGGCTCTCCTTCTTCTACGTGAGTCGTTGATCCTTTCCGGCCCGCCCCGGGCACACGTCACGGCGAAGCGGGCAGCGGCAGCGCCGTCTCCCGTGCCGCCGCCGCGGCCAGCGCGTCGAGCACCGGCGCGATCAGGGGATGCCCCTCCGCCCCGTGCCGCACCGCGGCGAAGACCCGCCGGGTCGGCGCGCTGCCCTCAACCGGCCGGACCACCACCCCCGCGAGGTCCATTCCACGCAGCGCCGACCGCGGCACCAGCGCCACCCCGGCGCCCGCACCGGCCAGCGCGACCACCGCGCGGAAGTCGTCCGAGGAGTGCTCCAGCCTCGGCTGGAATCCGGCGAACTCGCAGGCCAGGACCACCACGTCATGGCACGGGTTGCCCGGGTACGGGCCGATCCACGGGTCCTTCTCCAGGTCGGCGATCGCCATCTGTTCCTGGCCGGCCAGCCGATGACCGACCGGCAGCACCGCGTCGAACGGCTCCGAGTACAGCGGCACCCGGGTCAGCCGCCGGTCGTCCTCGCCCGGCGCGCCCCGGTACTCCACGGCGACCGCGACATCGACCTGCCGGTCCAGCACCATCGGCACACTCGCGTCGCCCTCGGCGTCCTGGACGCGGACCCGGATGCCGGGTGCGGTGAGGGTCAGTTCGGCGATCGCGGGGGCGAGGACCAGGCCGATGCCGGTGGCGAACGCGGCGACCGTGACCGTACCGGCATCCCCCGCGCCGTACGCGGCGAGCTCCGCCTCGGCCCGTTCCAGCTGGGCCAGGACGGCGTTGGCGTGGGTGAGCAGGATCTCCCCGGCGGCGGTGAGCCGGGCGCCGCGCGCGTTGCGTTCGACCAGCCGGTGTCCGGTCTCCTGCTCCAGCGCGGCGAGCTGCTGGGAGACCGCGGAGGGCGTGAGATACAGCGCGGCGGCCGCGGCAGTCACCGTACGGTGGTCCGCCACCGCACGCAGAATGCGCAGCCGCCGTGCATCGATCATGCGCCCATTGTCCCAGGTCACAGAGGGAACCCCGCCGCCCGGGTGGCGTTGCCGGGCGCTACTCCCCCAGCGCGGCCCGCGCGTCGACGAACGCGTCCACGGCCCGGTTCACATCCGCCGTGGAGTGCGCGGCGGAGAGCTGGACACGGATGCGGGCCGCGCCCTGCGGGACGACCGGGTACGAGAACCCGATCACGTACACACCACGCTCCAGGAGCAGCTCCGCCATCCGGCCTGCCTTCGCCGCGTCCCCGATCATGACGGGGGCGATGGCGTGGTCGCCGGGCAGGATGTCGAAGCCCTCCTCGGTCATCCGGGTACGGAAGAGCGTGGTGTTGGCATGGAGCCGCTCGCGCAGGTCGCCGGCCGCCTCCAGCAGGTCCAGGACCTTGAGCGAGGCCGCCGCGATGACCGGGGCGAGGGTGTTGGAGAAGAGGTACGGGCGGGAGCGCTGGCGCAGCAGCGCGACGATCTCGGCGCGGGCCGCGACGTAGCCGCCGGACGCGCCGCCGAGCGCCTTGCCGAGGGTGCCGGTGATGATGTCGACGCGGTCCATCACGTCGTGCAGCTCTGGCGTGCCGCGGCCGCCGGGGCCGACGAAGCCGACGGCGTGCGAGTCGTCGACCATGACCATGGCGTCGTAGCGCTCGGCCAGGTCGCAGATCTCGCGCAGCGGGGCGACGTATCCGTCCATGGAGAAGACGCCGTCGGTGACGACGAGCCGGCGCCGGGCCCCGGACGCCTCCTTGAGCTGCGTCTCCAGGTCGGCCATGTCGCGGTTGGCGTAGCGGAAGCGCTTGGCCTTGGAGAGGCGGATGCCGTCGATGATGGAGGCGTGGTTGAGGGCGTCGGAGATGACCGCGTCCTCCGGGCCGAGGACGGTTTCGAAGACGCCGCCGTTGGCGTCGAAGCAGGAGGAGTAGAGGATCGTGTCCTCCTGGCCGAGGAACGTGGAGAGCCGCTGCTCCAGTTCCTTGTGGACCTCCTGGGTGCCGCAGATGAAGCGGACCGAGGCCATGCCATAGCCCCAGCGGTCGAGCGCTTCGTGGGCGGCGGTGATCACCTCGGGGTGGTCGGCGAGGCCGAGGTAGTTGTTGGCGCAGAAGTTGAGCACCTCGCCGGGGCGGCCGCCGGCGGTGACGGCGACGGTCGCGGACTGCGGGGTCCCGATCACGCGCTCGGGCTTGTGCAGTCCGGCGGCCCGGATCTCGTCGAGGGTGGTACGCATGTCGTCGCGTACGGAGTCGAACATGAGGGGTGTCTCCCAGCTGTCTACGGTGGCGTCGTCTACGGAGGCGTCGGGTCAGGAGGTCCAGTCGAGGATGACCTTGCCGCCGCGGCCGCTCGCCGCGTCGTCGAAGGCCGCCTCGAAATCGCGGTAGCCGTACCGGCCGGTGATCACGGGGGAGAGATCGAGGCCGCCCTCCAGCAGTACGGACATGGCGTACCAGGTCTCGTACATCTCGCGGCCGTAGATGCCCTTGATGGTGATCATCGAGGTGACGACGCGGGACCAGTCGACGGGGAACTCCTCGGACGGGAGCCCGAGCATGGCGATCCGGCCGCCGTTCGTCATGTTCTCGATCATGTGGCGCATCGCCTCGGGCCGCCCGGACATCTCCAGGCCGATGTCGAAGCCCTCGCGCAGTCCGAGGCGCTTCTGCCCTTCGTAGATGGTCTCCTCGGTGACGTTGAGCGCGAGGCTGACGCCGACCTTCCTGGCCAGTTCCAGCCGGGCCTCGCTGACGTCGGTGATGACGACGTTACGGGCGCCCGCGTGCCGGGCGACCGCGGCGGCCATGATGCCGATCGGCCCGGCGCCGGTGATCAGTACGTCCTCGCCGACCAGCGGGAACGACAGCGCGGTGTGCACGGCGTTGCCGAACGGGTCGAAGATCGCCGCGACGTCGAGGTCGACGGGGACCCGGTGGACCCACACATTGGACGCGGGCAGGGCGACGTATTCGGCGAACGCCCCGTCCCGGCCGACGCCGAGCCCGAGCGTGGAGCGGCACAGGTGACGGCGCCCGGCCAGACAGTTGCGGCACTTCCCGCAGACCAGGTGGCCCTCGCCGCTGACCAGGTCACCGACGTTGATGTCGACGACATCGGCGCCGGTCTCCGCGACCTCGCCGACGAACTCGTGTCCGAGGACGAGCGGGGTGCGTACGGCCTGCTGGGCCCAGCCGTCGTAGTTCCGGATGTGCAGATCGGTGCCGCAGATGCCGGTCCGGAGCACCTTGATCAGTACGTCCGAGGGGCCGATCTCCGGCTCGGGCACGTCCATCAGCCAGAGTCCCGGCTCGGCCTTCTGCTTCACGAGTGCCTTCACGGCTGTGGCTCCCTGCGCTGTACGGCGTTGAGTACCCCGGGCCGGGGCAACATGGGGGGAAGCCTGCGGCCCGGGGAAGAATGAGAGGGACGGCATGGCAGCGCGCGTCGACCGGCTGCCGCGCTCCATCCTCTGCCGTCACGGAGAAATCTGCCGCACCCCGCGCCACAGGTCCATCGAGGATTTCTTAAGCGCGCCCGCAGCTCCGCTTCATGCCCCGCACCGCACGGCCCGGCGGCCGACTGCCCCCGAACAGGGAGAACGGGCGGTCGGTCCCCGCGAACGTGCCCGTGATCAGTCGCCGAGCTCCTGCGGCGGGTTGTCGCGGCAAGGCACCTCATTGGGTGCGAGGACGCGGCTGTCGCCCGGGTACGGCTTGGTCCATCCGGTGGACGCGTACCAGGTGATCCGGTTCAGCTGCGCCGGGTTCACCTGGTCCTCGACGGGGTGGGAGCCACCGGTGGTCTTCGCCCGGATCGTGCTCAGGCCTCCCACTGTGCGGCGACCTCCCGCAGAGGCGCGGGCACCTGCGGGCGCTGCGCACCGCTGTCGGCCGCCTTCGCGGCGGCTGCCGAGGCCGGCTTCTTGAGTCCGTGGATCCGGGCATCGCTCTCCGGCGACGACTTCAGGAGTACCTGATCCGTCCGGTGTGCGGCGCCGTTGGTCCTCGTGGACGTTGCCGGGTCGTGCCTACTGTGTCCGGGTGAACGATGTGAGCAGCGT
The DNA here is from genome assembly GCF_042801895.1 of Streptomyces sp. NPDC057543. NCBI lineage: Bacteria > Bacillati > Actinomycetota > Actinomycetes > Kitasatosporales > Streptomycetaceae > Streptomyces > Streptomyces sp. NPDC057543. The sequence goes on from NZ_JBHVFF010000020.1 coordinate 5,051, forward strand.
GTGCACGGGACGGATTGTCGTCCTGGTGCTGCCCGAGGTGAACCTGCTGGATCTGGGCGGCCCGGTGCAGGTCTTCGATGCGGCAGCCCATTTGGGGGGCGCCTACCGGCTGGAGTATGTCGCCGGGACGGGCGGGGTGCGCTCGGCGCAGGGACTGGAGCTGGCCGGGCTGCAAGGGCTGTCGGCAACGCGGGCCGGCCGGGGTGACACGGTGCTCGTGCCGGGGCCACGGCTGACCGGATCCGACCGACTGATCCCGGACGCGGCCGTACGGTGGGTGCGGGACGCATACGACGCGGGGGCCCGGGTGGCTGCGGTGTGCACCGGCGCGGCAGTTCTGGGGGAGGCTGGACTGCTGGACGGCCGGGCGTGCACGACGCACTGGTCGCTCACCACGGCCATGCGCGAGCGGTATCCGAAGGCGCGGGTGCGCGAAGCAGCGCTGTACGTCCACGAGGGGCGGGTCAGCACCAGCGCGGGCATCTCCTCCGGAATCGACCTCGCACTGTCCCTCGTCGAACGCGATCACGGCCCGGAACTGGCCGCAGCCGTCGCCCGTGAGCTGGTGCTCTATCTGCGGCGGGACGGCGACGCCGCGCAGATCAGCCCCTTCCTGCGCTACCGCGACCATGTCCGGCCCGCCGTCCACCGGGTGCAGGACCACCTCGCCCAGAACCTGGACACCCCGCACACCCTCGACGAACTCGCCGCCGTGGCCCACCTCTCCCCGCGTGGACTGACCAGGGCCTTCACCGCGGCAACCGGGATCACCCCGCTGGCCTACCAGCGGCAACTGCGCCTGGAGCGGGCCCGCACCCTGCTGGCCGGCACCGACCTGACCGTCGAGGCGGTCGCCACACGGTGCGGCTTCCGCGACGCACGGCAGCTGCGCCGGCTGGTCGCCGAGACCCTCGGCGTCCCGCCGTCCCAACTGCGGACGCGGCTGCGGCCTGCCGGCTGACACATCGCGAACGGCCCACCGGGCCGTCCCCGTCTCGCTTTCTCTTCCTGTCCTTCCCCGCTCGGGGGTTGCAAGGGTGCGCAGCACTGGCGCCGTGCGCCCGAAATATGGAGGTATGTCTTGCTTGGGTTGAGTAAGGGCCGCAGGGCCGTCCGTCGCGCCGGACGAGTGCTCATGGGCACGGTTCTGTCAGTGGCATCGTTCACCGGGATCGCTTTCGCGGGGGTGAGCACCTCGATGGCGGACAGCTTCGCACCCGCGCCGGCCGCTTCCGGCGATCAGGTCTGGCCCGCCGCTCGGCCGGTGCCCCAGGACCGGATCACGGTTGCCGTGGCGGTCAGCAGCGAGGGGTCCGTGGCCACCGACGTCCTGGCGCCGTATCAGGTGTTCGCCGAGTCCGGGAAGTTCTCCGTCTACACCGTGGCCGCCGAGCGTCGCGCCTTCCCGCTGTCGGGAGGGGCCCATCTGCTTCCCGACCACACGCTGGCGGAGGTGGAGCGCGGTACGGTGCCCGAGCCCGACGTGGTGGTCGTGCCCGCGGTGGCCGACCCCGCCGGCGCGAACGAGGCCCGGCTGCGGAAGTGGATCGTGGAGCGGCACCGCAGGGGCGCGCGTGTTCTGGGGGTGTGCGCGGGCTCGGAACTGCTGGCGGCGTCCGGCCTGCTGGACGGCCGTGACGCGACGTCGTTCTGGTCCCGTATCGGCGCTCTGAAGCGCCGGTACCCGCAGGTGCACTGGGAGCGCGGCCGACGGTACGTGGAGGACGGTCGTGTGACCACCACCGCCGGTGTCACCTCCGGCACCGTCGGTGCGCTGCGGTTGGTGGAGGAACTGGCGGGCAAGGACGAGGCCGTCCGGGTCGGTGAGGGACTGTCGTATCCGGGCTGGACTCTGGACGGGCCGACGGCGATCCCGGCCAACCACCTTGCTGTCGGCGACCTGCCGTACGCGCTGAACGCCGCGTTCCCCTGGCTGCGTCCGACGGTGGGCATAGGCCTGGTCGACGGCGTCGGCGAGATAGACGCGGCCGCGGCCTTCGAAGGCTACGGCGGGGTGTCGTTCACCGCGCGAACGGTGGTGCTCGGCGCCCGTGGCACCGTCACCACCCGTCACGGTCTCGTACTGGTCACCCGGACAGCAGACCGTGGATCCCACGGGGTCGACCGCTTCGTCGTGCCCGGCGTCGCGGAGCCGTCGGCCGTCGACGCCCCGCTGCGCACCTGGGCGCACCGCAACAAGCTCGCCGTGGAGCTGCCCGGTGGAGGACGGCACACCGAGGAGTTCGGGTTCGACCCCGTCCTGCGTGACCTCGCCGAGCACAGCGACCGCCGCACGGCCCTGGTCACGGCGAAGTTCTCCGAGTACCCCTCCTCCCACCTGGCGCTGGCCGGGGCGGCCTGGCCCTGGCGGTCGACCCTGCTGGCCGGGGCCGCGGTCGTGGTCAGCGTTGCTGTGGGGTTCGTCCCGACGGTGATACGGCGAGCGGTGCGGCGTCGGCGGGCGGCGAAACCGCCCCATGGCCTGCCGGGCCGATCAGCCGCCGCAGCTCCTCAACCGTGAGACGCACGACTGATCGGCATCCGCCTGATGGGGATCGGAGCCGACGGTGCTCGGGGAGGACGACACCGTGCGTGGCTGGGAGCGCTGCCGCCCGGGTCAGCGGTCGGCCGTCGACGGCGCGCCCTGCGGAGCCGGAAGCGTACGTCCCAGGCGGGCGAGCGGGGACAAGGCCATCAGCACCGGGGACAGCATCATGCCGGCGGCCGCCACCAGGAGGCTGGTGCGCAACCCCCAGTCATGCGCGAGGAGGCCGCCGAGCAGTGAGCCGAGCGGGGTCAGCCCCATGCCGACGAACGTGATGGTCGCGGCCGCGCGGCCTTGCATCCCCTCCGGGGTGACGGCCTGCCGGACCGCCATGACCGTCACGTTCACCAGCTGACCGAAGGCCCCGAACACGAAGTTGACCGCCATGAGAGCAGGGATCGTCACCGCCGAGGGGCCGTGAAGTGCGGGCACACAGAGCATCACCCCGTCGCCGAGTGCCGCCGCGGACACCAGCACCGCGCCGTGACCGAACCGGTTCGGCAGGCGGGCGGCCAGCAGCGAGCCCAGGAGCGCGCCCGGTCCCGTCGCCGCGAGCGCAAGCCCGACAACGGAGCCCGACAGGTGCAGTTCACGTGCCAGGAAGAGCAGATAGACGGTCATCATGGCCGCGAAGGAGAACTGGAAGGCTGCCGAGGCGAGCCCCACGGCCCGCAGCGAGCTGTTGCCTGCGACAAAGCGCAGGCCCTCATGGATCCGCCGCCAGACCCGAGGGGGACGTTCCGAGCGCTCCGGGATGGATTCGTGGCGGCGGATCCGCCGGATCGACAGGAACGACAGCACGAAGAACAGCGCGCTGGACGCGGCTGCGAGCGGCGCCGACAGCAGGGACACCAACATGCCGCCGAGGGCGGGGCCGCCGATCTGCGCCGCGGACCGGCTGCCTTCGAGCGCGCTGTTGCCCCGCACCAGCTGATCGCGTTCCACCAGCCGTACGAGAGACGTCTGGTACGCCACGTCGAAGAACACGGACAGGGCTCCGACGGCGAAGGCGACCACGAGCAGTGCCGACAGGCCGAGCCCGCCCAGGAGGCCGGCCACGGCGGCTCCGCCGAGCACCAGAGCCCGGCCGAGGTCCGCCAGCACCATCACCGTTCGGGTCCGCCGGCTGTCCACCCACGCGCCGACGAAGAGCGAAAGGAGCAGTATCGGCGCCTGTCCCACCGCGCGGAGAGCGCCCAGCCGGCCGCCGTCGGCGTCGAGCGTCAGCACGGCGATCAGCGGCAGGACGACCAGGACGGCGTGCTCGCCGAGTTGGGAGACTGTCTGGCCCACCCAGAGCCGGCGGAAGTCGCTGTCCCGCCACGGACCGAGCGGCACAAGCGAAGGAGAATCGTTCACAGCGGAAGCGGACGGCACAGGAATCCCTTGGGTTGCCGAAGACGAGACCCGCCACCCCGGCGCACGACGGACGCACCGGCGGTTCAGGCGAGGGAAGACTCGCTGTGCCGCGTATCAAGGGCAGCACGCGATGACAGGCCGGTCACGGCCTACAACGTCAACGCGCGCTCGGACGACCGGGCATGCCTTGGCTCCTCATGGGTCACTCGCTGTACCCGGACACTAGCCCACCCCGCGTCCCACAGTTGTACGAACTGTTCAGTGGACTGTTCATCACGGTGCGACACGACAACGAGCAGGCCGGAGATGGCCGCCTGCCGATGTCCTGTCACAATGCGCGCCAGCCGCTCCAGCGCAGGACCGAGACCTCGACCACCGGTCCGCCGGGCGGCCGGTGGGCGTACTGCTGGTATTTCGCCGTCAGCAGGCCGATGCCGCGGGCTGCCTCCGGGGACCGGCCCGGCGGCGGGAGCACGTGGGCTTCGCCATCGGCCCGGGCCCACCACAGGCGGTCCCAGTCCTCCTCGTAGTGGTCGGTGAGCAGGCAGACCGACGGGTTGGCGGCGATGTTCGCCAGACGTTTCAGCCGCGTCGTCCGCTTCGGTTTGTGGTCCACGGCCAGCATCACCGAGTCGCCGTCCAGGGCGAACACCACCGGAACCAGGTGCGGGAGGCCCTCCGTGTCGGCCGTCGCGAGGTGGGCGATGCGCGCCGCGGCGAACCGCTCCCGTGCCTCGGCACTCGTCAGAGCAGGCATCGCTCAGCTGTACCGGGCAGCGACTTCGGCCAGTCGGTCCAGGTACTCCAACGTCTCCCGTTCCGGCATCGTCGGTACGTAGAACAGCAGCCGCTCGACCCCCAGACCGATGTAGCCCTCGATCTGCTCGGGGTCGTCGGGAGCCGCGTACACCGTCACCGGCACCTCGCGGTCGGCGAGGGCGCGCAGCCGCTCGATCTGCGGACGGAGCTCCTGCGGCGACACGCTGTTGGCCAGCCACGCGTCTCCGAGCTGCGCCACCCGTCGGAACGCGCCCTCGCCACCGCCGACGTAGATCGGTGGATGGGGGCGCTGCACGGGCTTGGGCCAGGCGTAGGCCGGATCGAAGTTCACGAACTCGCCGTGGAACTCGGCCTTCTCCTCGGTCCACAGCGCCCGCATGGCGCGCAGCCGCTCGTCGGTGAGCCGGCCCCGGGTGGAGGGGTCGGTGCCGTGGTCCCTCATCTCCTCACGGTTCCAGCCGACACCGATACCGAGAATCACGCGGCCACCGGAGACCAGATCGAGCGACGCCACCTCCTTCGCCGTGGTGATCGGGTCGCGCTGCGGGATCAGCGCGATGCCGGTCCCCAGCAGCAGCCGCTCGGTCACCACACCGATCGCGGTCAGGGCCACGAAGGGGTCGAGGGTGCGGTAGTAGATCTCCGGCAGCTCACCACCGCCGGGGTAGGGCGTCTCGCGGCTCGCCGGGATATGGCTGTGCTCGGCGATGAACAACGAGTCGAATGTACGTTCCTCCAGGGCGGTTCCGAGCGAGGTCGGGCTGATGCCCTGGTCGGTGATGAAGGTCGAGACCCCGAATTTCACGACGGCTCCTCAAGGGTCGGGTACGGGACAGCACGGGTGCACAGATCCCTGACTACCCGCCCCGGGCGATCCCGCCCCCATGACCACTCGGGAGAACCATCACGGCGCATGGTTCCGGGCCTGCTGCCGCGACCATGTGCCGAGGATTTTGCGACCGGGCCACCGGACCGGCTCCGCCCGGTGTCGACCCGGCCGCGTTCACCAGCAGACCAGATTCATGGACCCTCGAGCGAGCCAGTCCGTGAACGACACGGGCTGACCGCCCAGGTTCAGAGGAAGGATCTGGTCGCAGGTGGCCCGGCCGTCGAACCACAGTGAGCCCCGGTGCGGACCGGTGACAACGAGCAGGGTCGAGAAGCCACAGCCGTTTTCCTGGATGAATACAGCGCCGGACGTCTTGTGCTCCTGGAACACCCCGTACTCAGCGTCCCACTGCTCCCATGCCGCCCGGTAGGCGTTGTGATCAGGGAAGTCCTGCGTCAGCGGCTCGCGCGCGTCCAACTCATCCTCGTAAGCACGGTAGGAGTCGGGATGCGGAAAGTCAGTAGTGAGCAAGTCGTAGTTGGTGCTTGAGTCCCCATGCCAGCCCCAGCCTGCCGCGGATCGGCATAGACGGTTCACCGCGCCGCCGGCGCTCTGCCGGAGCAAGTACTCTCGGTACTGGTCCGGGAACGTGATGCCCAACTCCGCCTCCGCCTCGCAGATCTCCGCTTCGGACAGCGGCGGCGGGGAGGCGACCTGCCTCGCGGGTGGACGGCTGAGCTCATCAAAGCGCCGCCCCAGAGCCATACGTTGGCATTCCGCCATCCAATCGGTAGTCATACAGGCGAGGGTAGACGCGAGCAATCCGTCAGGACTCTGCCGTGACATGGATGCGCCCCACCAGGTTCTTGAGGTGTGAAGATCAAGCAGGCTCGTGCCGCCATGTCGAACCGTGCGTTCTTCGGCATCTCGGCTCGTCATTTGGGAGAGTTGACCGCCGAGCTCGCGACACGCTGGGACGCACGGTGCGAAGCAACCCAACACGAGCGGCGGCACGGAGCTCGGAGGCGGAAAGCCGGCGCCGGTCCGAAGTAGGAGCCGGTCTTCACCGACCGGGTCCTGGTGACGCTCGTCCGCCTGCGGACGGGACTGACCGTACGCCGCCGTCGCCGCCCGGCCTTCCAGATTCCGGACCGTGCGCCACGCGGATGTCCCGTACCCGCTCCACGCGGACGACCTCAACATTCCGGACCGTGCGCCACGCGGATGTCCCGTACCTGCTCCACGCGGACGACTTCAACGCCGCTGACGGTCGGCGTTCGGAGTCGTACACAGGGCGTCGTCGACCAGCTTGCTCTCGGCCTGTGCCACGCGCAGGACGTCGTCCGCGGAATCGGCGAGGACGCCCGACAACGAGACCGTGACGCTGCGCCGGCCATCGGCGGTGACGCCGGCGGCGCTGATCCAGCCGGAATCGCCGCCCTCGTGGCCCCAGTACACCCCGCCGCAGGACAGCGGGCGTGAGAAGAGCCCCAGCCCGTCACGGGCGCCCGGCATGAACTGCTTGAACTCCTTGCTGACCCGGATGGTCCGTTTCATGTGCGTCAGCTGCGCCGGTGGCAGGAGTCGGCCGCTGAGCAGGGCGCGGAAGAATCGGTTGAGATCGGCGGTGGTGGAGACGAGCCCGGCCTCTCCATTGGTGCCCGAGCCGACCTGCTCGGTGACGTCCACGAGCGGCTCGTCGGCCTTGAACCTCTGATAGGTCTCGGCATGTGGCTGGGGCAGTGTGGGCGAAGTACCTGGCCAGAAGGTGTGATCGAGGCCGAGTGGCCGGACGATCCGATCCCTTACCTCCTCATGCCAGGGGTGCCCGGTGACCCGCTCGATGATCAGGCCGAGCAGGACGTAACCGGTGTTGCCGTAACTCCAGTGCTTGCCGGGCTGGAAGTCCGGGCGGTGGCGCATCGCCCGGGCGACGGTCTGCTCGGGTGTGTAAGTGTCGTATCGGTGCTGGTAGAAGTCCTCCGCCGAGGTGTAGTCCGGGTAGTCGTCGTGGATGCCGCTGGTGTGCTGGAGCAGTTGGCGGACGGTGATCGCGCGACCGTCATTGCCGTTTCCGGAGACCACACCGGGCAACCATCGTTCGACCGAGTCGTCCAGGGAGAGACTGTGGTCGCCGGTGAGTTGCAGGATCACGGTCGCCACGAACGCCTTGGTGACGCTGGCTATCCGGAAGTGACCATCCTGAGGGACCGGTCGACGGTCCGTCAGGTCGGCGACGCCGCTCGTGGCGCTCAGGTTCCGGCCGTCGGAGGTGACCAGGCGGGCCTGCACTCCTGTCACGCCGAGTGCGGTGAGCGCATCGGCGTCGTTCTGGATCCGGAGCTGGATTCGGTCGTCCTGCTGTTGGGTGGCTATTGCGCCGGGCACACTGGTGGAAAGGGTTCCGGCCACGATGGCGGCCAGCGTCAGGTTCCGTCGGATGGACCGGCCGCGCCGCCGCGGTGTACGAATCGGTGAACTCTTCATGGGCGTTGACACTAGGTCTGGCTGACGTGAGCAGACGGTACCGCTCACCCGTGAGAAAAAGGGGTAGTGGGCTGTAGTGCCAGGCCCGGTCGCCATGGCTCAGACTTGTGCGAATGAACCACCATGGGGCCAGACGGCTTTCGGCGATGTGGCGCGGTCTGGGTTATCTACTGGGAAGCCTGTTCACCGCTGCGGTCGCCCTGTTCACGCTGCCCGTACTCGTCGTCCCGATCACGGCTCGCGCCTGGGCGTCCTGGCATCGTCGCCGCGCCGACCGGCTGCTGCTCTCTCCGCCTTCCGGTCCCGTCCGTGTCGGTACGTGGCGTGTTCTCGGGTGGCTGTGCACATGCATGGTGACCAGTCTGGCGTTCGGGCTCGTCGTGGTGCTGTGCGCAGGTAACGCGGTGGCCACGGCCATCACGGTGCCCTTGTGGTGGGCGTTGCCCGCCGACACCCGCGCGGGCGGCTTCGCCGCCGGTGTTCCACTGTCCGGGTGGGGCACGGCGTTGACCCTGGGGACCGCACAAGTCGTCATCTTCGCGGCCCTGACCTACTGGCTGGTTCCACTGCTGGCGCGCCTGCACGCCCGGATCTGTGTTGCGTTGCTGTCCCCCTCGGCCGCCGAGAGGTTGGCGCAGCGTGTGGAGACGCTGACCGAGACGCGGGCCGACGCCATGAACGCGCACGGCGCGGAACTCCGCCGGATCGAACGTGACCTGCACGACGGCACCCAGGCCCGGCTGGTGGCCATCGCGATGCGGCTGGGCGTGGCCCGTGAGTCGCTGAGCGAGGACCCCCAGGCGGTGGCCAGACTCTTGGAGGAAGCGCATGAGAGTACCGAGGAAGCCATGGTGGAGCTTCGTGCGGTGATCCGGACGGTCTACCCGCCGATCCTCGCCGATCGCGGCCTCGCCGGGGCGCTGGCCGCGCTGGGGACCCGATCGGCGATCGACACCACCCTCGATATCGGCGACCTCGGGACGATCCCCGCCGCGGTCGAGGCCGTGGCCTACTTCACGATCGCCGAGGCGCTCACCAACGTCGCCAAGCACAGCCGGGCCACCCGGACCACCGTCCGCGTCGCACGCGAAGGTGACCGGCTGTCGATCAAGGTCACCGACGACGGAGTCGGCGGCGCCGACGAGACGCTGGGTACCGGCATCGCCGGAATCCGCCACCGTGTCCTGGCGCTCGACGGCACAGTCCACATCCACAGCCCCAGCGGCGGCCCGACCACGATCACTGTGAGGCTGGCGTGCGGGTCGTGATCGCCGAGGACAACGTCCTGCTGTCCAATGGGCTGGAACTCCTGCTGACCGCCAAGGGCTTTCATGTCGCCGCGATCACCCAGGACGCCCCCGGCTTCGTCGCTGCCGTCGCCGAACACCGACCGGACGTCACCATCGTCGACGTACGGCTACCGCCAACCTTCCGCGACGAGGGCATCCACGCCGCCATCCACGCCCGTCGCCGGCACCCCGGCCTGCCCGTGCTCGTCCTCTCCCAATACGTCGAGCAGCAGTACGCCGGCGAGCTGATCTCCGATGGAAGCGGCGGCGTCGGCTACCTTCTCAAGGACCGGGTGAGCCGGGTCAGCGAGTTCATCGACGCGCTGCGGCGCGTCGCCGCCGGCGGTACCGTCATGGACCCCGAGGTGATCGCGCAGCTCCTCACCCGTCACGCCCGCGACCCGATTGCCGCCCTCACGCCACGCGAACGCGAAGTTCTCGCCCTGATGGCCGAAGGAAAGGACAACGCCACGATCGCGGCCCGGCTCGTCATCACCGAGAACGCCGTCCACAAACACATCGGCAACATCTTCGCCAAGCTCGGCCTCTCACCGGCCGACAGCGGCCACCGCCGCGTCCTCGCAGTCCTCACCTATCTCAGCCGCCACTGACTAGTGCCGCGTCAGGCAACGTTTGCCCTGCCGTGATGTGACGCGCCGCCGGGATGCTGTTCCGGGCGGCGCAAGGCGGTCACGCTGTGCGGGTGGCAATACGAGTACAGGTCCGGGAGGTCGATAACGACGAGGGACGGCGACTGCTGCGGATCATTCGCCGGGGCACCGGGTCGGTGGTGACCTGGCGGAGGGCCCAGATGGTGCTGCTATCCGCGCAGGGCATGCCAGTCGCGAAGATCGCCGAGGTGTCGTTCACCAGTGACGAGCGGGTCCGCGACGTGATCCACACCTTCAACGCCGACTGCTTCGACTCGCTCTACCCCAAGTACTCCGGCGGCCGACCGAAGACGTTCACGCTGCCCGAACGCCGCGAGATCAAGAAGATCGCCAAGTCCAAGCACACCGAGCACGATCTGCCGTTGTCGACCTGGAGCCTGACCAAGCTGGCGGACTTCCTGGTCGCCGAGGGGGTGGTCGACGACATCAGCCACGAGGGCCTGCGCATCCTGCTCCGCGAGGAGGGCGTCTCCTTTCAACGCCTGAAGACCTGGAAAACCTCCCGTGATCCGGACTACGCGGCCAAGAAGACCCGGGTCGAGCACCTCTATGCGATCGCTGACGGCGAGGTCATACCCGAGGAGGGCGAGCCCGAAATCATCTTCTGCATGGACGAGTTCGGGCCGCTCAACCTGATGCCGCACCCCGGGCGGCAGTGGGCTGAGCGCGGCGGCAAGCGCAAGGACCCCGACCGCGAACCACGCCGACGGCGGCGGGCGACCTACAACCGCTACGGCGGAGTTCGGCATCTGTTCGCCGCACTCGACCTGGCCAAGAACAAGCTCTACGGCCACATCAAACCGATCAAGCGACGTACCCAGTTCCTGGAGTTCTGCCGCTACCTGCGCAGGCTCTACGCGCCGACGGTGCGGATCGCGATCGTCTGTGACAATTTCTCCCCGCACCTGACCACGAAGAAGTGCCAGCGGGTCGGGACCTGGGCGGCGGCGAACAACGTCGAGATCGCCTACACCCCGACGAACTCCTCCTGGTTGAACCGGATCGAGGCCCAGTTCACGGCCCTGCGTTACTTCACGCTTGACGGCACGGACCACGCTGGCCATAAGGAACAGGGCAGCATGATCCGCCGCTACGTCATCTGGCGAAACCGCCACGCCGACGACCGGCGCCTACGCGCCGTCGTCGACTGGGCCAACACGGCCTGATCCGGAAGCGCTAGACGCCGGTGGTGCCGTCGATGCGTTCCCGGAGCAGGTCGGCGTGGCCGTTGTGGCGGGCGTACTCCTCGATCATGTGGACGTAGATCCAGCGGAGGCTGACGTCCTGCTCCATGAAGCGGCCGGTGTCGGTCAGGGCGCGGTCGGCGCAGTGCTCGCGGGCGCGGGCGATCTCCGCGTTCCAGGTGGCCAGAGCGTCGCGCAGGGTGGTGCCCTCGGCCAGCTCGAAGCCGCCGTCGGGGCCATCGGGGTCGGCCTGCGGGTCGTAGATGGGCGGGGCCTGTTCTCCGGCGAACACTCGGCGGAACCAGTTCCGCTCCACCTCCGCCATGTGCTGGACGAGGCCAGTCAGGGTGAAGGCGGACGGCGGCACGGATGCGACGGCGGCCTTCTCATCGTCCAGGCCCTCGCACTTCATGGCGAGGGTGGTGCGATGAAAATCGAGCCAGCTTTCGAGCGTGGTGCGCTCGTCGGCGTTCAGGGGCGGCATAGGGCGTTCGATGATGGCCATTGGTCGATTATCGCCAGCAGTCGAATCCGTCGACAGCCAGGACCTCACAACGGGGCGAACGTTGCCTGAGACGGCACTAGCAATGAAGTCGGATCGTTAACAGTGATTCAGTAAATCCGCGCTCTTCTTAGCAATGGCTACTTTCATTAGCGGCCCCTTGGGTTCGATCGGGATTGCAGTGTGTGCTCGTAGTCCTCCGTCAGGCCCCGGCGTGGAGGTAAGCGGCCCACAGGAAAGGGGTCCGGGTCCGGTTGAGCTGGCCGGGCAGGTCGTGGCCGTCGCGTATGCCGCGCACGGCCTGGTGCAGCGCCTGGGCTGCCCGGCTGGTGTCGATGGTCCCGTCGGGCGTGCGCAGGTGGGCGTAGAAGGAGTCGGCGACGGTCACGGCGATCTGGTCGTCGATCTCCCACAGGGTGCCGACGCCGTGGGGGAATCCGGCGAGCTGGAAAGCGGAGGTCAGATGGATGGCCTCGTCGACCAGGTCGGCGGTATCGATGGCCGCGGTGCGGCAGCCGGACAGGTAGGCCAGCTGGGCACGGTCGAGGCGGACGGGGGCGAGGCTGGCAACAGTGAAGGGGTCGCTTTGATGGTCGTGGAGCAGCAGCAGACTCTGGGAGGGATCGGTGGGGTGGCTGGCGCCGTGGCAGGCGAAATGGACGATCGGGCAGTGGGGCAGCTGGTCCAGGACGGCTGCTTTGGTCGGCCTGCGTGGTGGCGGGTCGGCAGGGTGGCCGTCGGGGTCGGGTTCGCGCAGCAGTACGGTGCGGGGCAGATGGCGCCGCAGCATCTCGGCTTCGGCGCTGACGTGGTTCAGTCGGCCGTGCTGAGGGAGGCCGGGGGTGGTGGGCATCGCGACGATCAGCCCCTGGGCGGGCGTGTCCGGGTGCGGGGTGTGTTCCCGGGTGAGGTGACCCCCGGAGTGTGGACACAGGGGTTCATGCTGCGAGTGAGAGTTTAGCTGTCTTGTGGTGGTGCTGTTCGAACTCCATCGGGGAGAGGTAGGAGAGCGCGCTGTGTCGGCGTCGGGCGTTGTAGTAGGTGAGCCACCGGAATATCTCGAGCCTTGCCTGAGACATCGTCACAAACACTCTCCGGTGCGTCGTTTCTCGCTTCAGTCCCTGCCAGAAGCTCTCGGCCAGGGCGTTGTCGTAGCTGGAGCCGACCCTGCCCATGCTTCTGCGGATGCCGTGCAGGTCGCAGACCTGGGCGAACGCGGCCGAGGTGTATTGCGATCCGCGGTCCGCGTGGAAGATCACTCCGGCCACGTTGCCGCCGCGGGTCGCGACCGCGGCCTGGAGTGCGTCGATGACGAGCTCGGCCCGCATGTGCGGGGCCATCGACCAGCCGAGCACTCGGCGCGACCGGATATCGATGACGCAAGCAAGGTAGAGCCACGCGGCTCCGACCTGCACGTATGTGATGTCGCCGCACCACTTCTCGTCCAGCGTACTGGCGGTGAAGTCCCGCTGGACCAGGTCCGCCACCGGCGGCGCGAGGCGGTCCGGGATCGTGGTGCGCTTCTCCTTCCGCAGGTGACGGCCAAAGAGGCCGTGCTTGCGCATCAGCCTGGCCACGCGCTTGTGGTTGACCGTGTGGCCGAAGCCGCGCAGTTCGGCATGGACTCGAAGCGCGCCGTAGTTCCCGCGGTGTTCGGCATGGATTTCGCGGATCTCCTCGACCAGGGCGTCCTCCTCGAACTGCCGCCCCGCCCGCGCCTCGGCGCCGGCGATCCACCGGTAGTAGCCCGAGCGGGAGACCTCCAGCACCCGGCATATCCGCTTGATACCGAACATGTCGGCATGGGCGGAGACGAAGTCCCAAGCGGCGGTCTTCACTTCATCTCCCGGGCGAAATAGGCCGCTGCCCTACGCAGGATCTCCCGCTCCAGTTGCCATTCCTTCTCCGCCTTAGCCAGCCGCGCGTTCTCCGCCCGCAGCCGGGCCAACTCGGCCTCGATGTCCTGCGACGCGCCGGCGGCGACCGACCGTCGGCATCACGCACCCAGGTCCGCAGCGTTTCGGGGTTGACGTTCAGATCAGCCGCGACGTCCTTGAACGTCCGCCTGCCGGCCGAAGCCCGCCACAACGCGATCGCGTCGGACCGGAACTCCGCACTGTACTTCGAGGGCCGTGCCACGTAGATCTACACCTTCCAGGATCAGCAAGATCCATTGTCAGGTGTGTCCACACCACAGGGGTCACCTCACCCCACCACCAACCCCCACCGGGTAACAGCCCGTCACCTGCACACCAGCCACACCGAACCGGGCAACCGGATCGACGGGGTGCGCCTGTACTACCCGGGCGGCGACGTCGAACACGTCACCCCGCAGGTACGCGCTGACGTTCACGCCGCCATCACCATCAGCCTGGAGCGGGACTGGCCTCCCTATATCCAGGGCCTCATCGACCGCGGCGCCCTCCAGACCCGGTAGTCACACAGCGACGGGCTCCTGTGACTGGGCGAGCTAGGTGACACCAAGGTGGGTCGGTGAGCTGGCACCGAGCGTGGACTTGAGCGCGGTACCTGTCACTGTTTGGGCATTCCAGTTGTCACCACCTGGGGATTTTCGCTCTAGTTGTCACCAACTTCGCTGGACCGGGGCTGCGACGGTGATCTCCGTGATGCGGCTTCTGGGGGTGGGCTCCTTTTTGGGGCGCGGAGGAGATACGCGCGAAAGGGGACACTTCGTGACGCTGCGCTAAGACCTGTTGCAGTGTGCTATGGGCAATGTGGCTGACCGTAGTTGGCCTGTGGAGAGAGATACGCCGGTAACTGACTCGCCGGAAGCAACTTTCGCGCCGAAACCCACGTCTGCCAGTGGGAACGGGACCGAACCCCACCGACCCATACATGAACGGAGCTTTCGGTGCTCATAGGACTGCTCACCGCCGTGGCAGCATCGATCTGTTACGGCACGGGCTCCGTCCTTCAGGCCGTCGGATCACAGAAGTCAGCCCGCCGGGAGGCCGCCGAGGGCAGCGTGACCCAGCACGGTGGCCCGAGCCTGTCGTCCACTGCGAAGGCGGCGATGACCTGGGAGTTCATCGTCGGGACCATCCTGGACTTCGTCGGCTTCGGGCTCGGCGCACTGGCGGCGCGCCTCCTGCCGCTGTTCCTGTCGCAGACCGTGATCAGCGCCAACTTGGTGATCACGGCGGTGCTGAGCATCAAGCTCCTCGGCATCCGGCTCAACCGCGCCGAGCGGACCTCGATTGCTGTGGTCTGCTCCGCGCTGGTGCTTCTGGCGACGGCGGCGGGCCCGGAAGGCAGCGGCGACACCCCGATCTCCACGCACTGGTGGCTGCTGGGGATCTCGCTGCTCCTGATCGTGGGCGGCACCGTGGTCGTACGCCTACTGGGGGTGCGCGCCGCGATCCTGGCCGGCCTGCTGTCCGGACTGGGCTTCGGCGCCCTCGGTGTCGGGGTCCGTGTGCTGAACGGCATCGACCCTTTCGACCCGGGAGCGCTGCTCTGCGACCCGGCGCTCTACGCGATCCTGGTGGCAGGCATCGGCGGCATGTACCTGCACACGGTCGCCCTGCAGATCGGCTCGGTCAACGGCGCCACCGCCGCGCTGGTCGTCGGCGAGACCGTCCTGCCGGGCATCATCGGCGTGCTGTGGCTCGGCGATGCCTCCCGTCCCGGCTTCGCCTGGGCGGCGATCACCGGGTTCGTGCTCGCCGTATCGGGCGCGGTGGCAGTAGCCTGGTACGGGTCCCCGAAAGGGCACGGCAGCGGCCCTGCGGCGGCGCCCGTGACACCCGCCAAGGACGCCCGGACGTCCGCGGGGGTCTGACCCGGCACCAGATGCGCCGAATTTCCAACGCTTGGCTGCCGTACGGGAGCCATCGTTTGCGACACAACTCCCCCACACGCAAGCCTGGTTGAGATCCGACATCCTGTGGCCAAGAGAGCGGTTCAACGTGTGGAGTCTGGTGGCCAAACCGACGACTCGCCTGCGCATTGTCTCTTCCGTCCGGCATCGTTGCTACCTGTGCCGGGCCACGATGTTTGGCACTAATCGGGTTGTGTGACCTGGGGCTCCCAACAGCCTGGCCAAGCTAGTTGGCACCGTCTGGCCAAAATTCTTGGCATCTGTAATGAATTGCCACGTTTGTTGGCTCCGGCGCCATGGTTCAGCGCGGCAGCGAGGCCGGCGCGCATGGGGTTGCAACGGCGACAGTCCCGTCGCTTGGTTCCTTGCCGCTTTCACGTGACCTTCGGCGATTTCTACAGACCATCCAGTCGCCTGGTCACTGTGTCGAGTGTCGGCCAAGGCGGACCCTCGCGCAGCAAGCGCAGGAATTCCTCTCCGAATCGCCTCCCATTCGGAAACTGATCGCCAAGCTCCCAACGCCACGCGGCGACCATCGCGATAACGAGCTGCCGACACTCGTCCAGCAGACCTTGGTCAACGCTTGGGTAGTGCTCGCAGACCGCCTCGGGAACATGGGCGAGATCGAACTCGACGGGGCCGCGGCAGCACGTCTCAAGGTCGATGAACAACGGGCCGTTCTTCGTGCTGAGCACATTGCCTGGATGCGGCTCGCCGTGGAGCAGCTGCTCCACGGCGCCGCGGTCGTCGATCGCTCGTCGCAGGCTTGCCAGCCTGCCGCTGAGGAACACGCGGTCCGCGTCGGTGAGCTCCGGCGAGCGATCCGGGTCGGCGACAACTTCTTCCGCCTCCGTGACCCGGTCCGTGAACCTCGGGCTCGGCACATCGACCTCGCGCATGCCGGCGTGCAGCTGCTCCAGCGCCTTGGCATAGTCGACTGGCGAGGTGTGAGGTGTCACGGGCTCGTAGTAGGTCCACAGCGTCACTGCGAAGCCATCGCACGTGTACACACGCTGGTCCGCCCGAGGCTCCAAGGGACACACCGGGGATCCGACCCCGGTGAGCGGCTGAGCGAGATCGACTTCGAACTGTGCAACCTCTTGTCCCACAGGGGCGACCCGGGCAAAGACGTCGCATGGCGTCAGCCGCAGTGCCAGCTTGTTCGAGTTGTGGAGAACGATTGCATCGTTGGCTGGCAGGTCGAGCGATGCGGCGACCGAAGTCGCAGCCGCGATCGCACGCGTGACGTCGGTCATATCCACCCTCGAATCTTGGCATAGATGAGCGAGGGCGATGCCAACCAGCGTGGCCAGGTGCCAACTATCGTGGCTCGGCACAACTACCTAGTGCCGCATCAAGCAACGTTCGCCCCTTCGGCTGACGGTGTCAGCTCGTGCTGAGCGGCGCGGTTTTCTCGGCGTCGAGCTGATGGTCGGCCCAGACGTAGCTTTCGGGCAGCAAGTCAGTGATCAGGACGGTTCGGATGCGGTCGCCCTCGCCGACGATGACCTTCAGGACAGGGAAGTAGTCGAGAAGGACCTGGCGACACCGGCCGCACGGGGGAACAACCCCTCGGTCGCGGTCACCCACGGCGACGATGGTGTCCAGCTCGTAGGCGCCCTGGGCGGCTGCCGCGCCGATGAGGACCAACTCGGCGCAGGGTCCTCCGGTGAAGTGGTAGGCGTTCACCGCGGTGACGATCCGGCCGTCCCGGGCGCGGGCTGCGGCTGCCATGGTGTGGTTGTCGCCCCGGCAGCGTGTGCGAGCGACGTGGGCTGCGGCCTGGATGAGTTCGTGGTCGACGGGGTGGGTCTGCGTGGTCATCTTCTCTGCCTTCGTCGGATGTCAGGCGACGTTGGCCCCCATGACGATGGCGCGCAAGCGAATATCGGCGCTGTGCTTGTTCCGCCAGATGATATAGCGGCGGATCATGCTGCCCTGCTCCTTGTGGCTGGCATGGTCGGTGCCGTCAAGGGTGAAGTAGCGCAGGGCGGTGAACTGGGCCTCGATGCGGTTCAGCCAGGAGCTGTTGGTCGGTGTGTAGGCGAACTCGGCATTGTTTGCCGCGGCCCAGTCGCCGACCCGGGTGTCCTTCTTCGTGGTCAGGTGCGGGGAGAAGTTGTCGAGCACGATCGCGATACGGATCTCGGGCGGGTAGAGGCTGCGCGGATAGCGGCAGAACTCCAAGAACCTCGTCCTGTTCTTCTTCGGCTTGATGTGCCCGTAGAGCTTGTCCTTGCCCAGGTCCAAGGCTGCGAACAGGTGCCGGACCCCGTGTCGGCGGGTGTAGGTCGCCCGCCGGCGGGGCCTGGGCTCGCGGTCGGGGTCCTTGTGCCGTCCACCGCGCTCGGCCCATTGCCGCCCGGGGTGGGGCTGGAGGTTGAGCGGACCGAACTCGTCGAGACATAAGACGACGTCGGGTTCGCCGTTCTCGGGTATGACCTCGCCATCGGCGATCGCGTAGAGATGCTCGACGCGGGCCTTCTTGGCTGCATAGTCCGGGTCGCGGGAGGCCTTCCAGGTCTTTATGCGTTGAAAGGACACGCCCTCCTCGAGCAGGATGCGCAGGCCCTCGTGGCTGATGTCGTCGACCACCCCCTCGGCGACCAGGAAGTCGGCCAGCTTGGCCAGGCTCCAGGTCGAAAACGGCAGGCCGTGCTCGGCCGGCTTGGACTTGGCGATCTTCTTGATCTCGCGGCGCTCGGGCAGGGTGAACGTCCTCGGCCGGCCACCTCTGTACTTCGGGTAGAGCGACTCGAAGCCGTCGGCGTAGAAGTTGTGGATCACGTCCCGGACCCGGTCCGCGCTGGTGAACGTCACCTCGGCGGTCTTTGCCACGGGCATGCCCTGCGCGGACAGCAGCACCGTCTGGGCCCGCCGCCACGTCACCACTGACCCCGTGCCTCTGCGGATGATCCGCAACAGGCGCTGTCCCTCGTCATCATCGATCTCGCGGACGCGTACTCGTTCTGTCACCCGGACAGCCTGGCGACACCGCGCCGCCCGAACCAGCATCCGAACGGCTCACATCACTACGGGGCAAAGGTTGTCTGATGCGGTATTAGGTGGTCGGCTCCGGAAGTCCTTCGGGGGGTTGGCGTCCATCGGGCCAGGCGCTCCAGATGGGCACCGACTTCGGTGGGCAGCGGTGCCGGCTACCCGGTGGCGAGCTCACGCAGGCGACCATGCGTTGCCTGCAGGCCACGGATGCCGGCGGTGAGCTCGTCGTCGATCTCGCGCTGCGGCGTTCACCCGTCCACCGGGGAGCATTTGGTACGCCCGGAGTTGCGCGCGCATCCGCGTGCCACGTTGAGCGGTGCCCAGCTGGTCGAGGCGATCGAGACGGCCGCCGGGCGCGAGCCGCTCGACCTGTTCGAGGAGCGGCGTGAGACGGCGCAGCTCCAGGCGCTCCTGAAGGCCCGGGCGGACAACCCGAGCTGCCCGAAGGACCCCTACGACTACAACGGCGACGGGGTCGTGGACACGACCTGCACGGGCGGCAAGCGCGTGAACGGGCTCTACGGCTTCGACATCGTCAACGCCCCGAGGGCGGTCAAGTAGCTGCGCCGATCAACTTGTTGATCCTCCGCACGCGTCATACCACCCGCACCTCCTATCAACTGGAGACCTCTATGACAGCGCCGCGCACGCGCTCCCATCGCCTCGTCGCCCTTCCGCTGGGGATGGCCATGGCGACCACCCTCGCCTTCCTGCCCAACGTCACGGCGTCGGCGGCCGAGGCGGCCCCGACGGCCACGACGGCCGACGCGACCTCCCTCAGCTACATCGTCAACGTCGCTACCGGACAAGGCCCGTCCACGACGGTGAAGAAGGCCATCGTCGACGCGGGCGGCACCATCGTGATCTCGTACGACCGGATCGGTGTGATCGTCGTCCACTCCTCGAACCCCGACTTCGCCCGGACCATCCGAAAGGTTCCGGGCGTGCAGTCGGCCGGCGCCACCCGCAACGCGCCCCTTGCCGCGCAGTCGACGACCGAGGTCGGCGCGACACGGATGCTCAGCGCCAAGGAGGTCGCGAGCGCTCGATCGGTCGAAGGCCAGGACCCCCTGGAGCCGTCGCAGTGGAACTTGAGCGCCATCAAGGCGGACAAGGCGCACGAGAAGACGCTCGGCAGCCGCGACGTCACGGTCGCCGTCATCGACACCGGCGTGGACGA
Source organism: Streptomyces sp. NPDC057543 (assembly GCF_042801895.1). Lineage (NCBI taxonomy): Bacteria > Bacillati > Actinomycetota > Actinomycetes > Kitasatosporales > Streptomycetaceae > Streptomyces > Streptomyces sp. NPDC057543. The sequence continues at coordinate 24,718 of NZ_JBHVFF010000020.1, forward strand.
CACCCATCCCGACCTCGCCCCGAACTTCAACCGCGAGGCGTCCGTCAACTGCGCCTCGGGCAAGCCGAACACCGCGGACGGGGCCTGGCGGCCGGGCGCCTCGGAGGGCGCCGCCCACGGCACGCATGTCGCGGGTGAGATCGCGGCCGCCAAGAACGGCATCGGCATGACCGGCGTCGCGCCCGGCGTGCGGGTCGCCGGCATCAAGGTGTCCACCCCGGCGGACTACATCTACGCCGAGGCCGTGGTCTGCGGATTCGTCTGGGCGGCCGAGCACCACGTGGACGTCACCAACAACAGTTATTACACCGACCCCTGGCACTTCAACTGCCTCGACGACCCGGACCAGAGGGCGCTCGTCGACGCCATCACCCGGGCCTCGCAGTACGCGGAGCGTAAGGGCACGGTCAACGTCGCGGCCGCGGGCAACGAAAGCCACGACCTGGACGCGGACTCCATCACCGACCCCGCCTCCCCGAACGACGGCACGCCGGGCGACCGCGTGATCGACCCGCACCAGTGCTTGGACATACCGGCCCAGCTGCCCGGTGTGGTGACCGTGGCCGCGACCGGTGCGAAGGGCATCAAGTCGTCGTTCTCCAACTACGGTCTGCACGTCATAGACGTCGCCGCGCCCGGAGGAGACTTCCCCCTCTACCAGCCGCCGGCCGCACCGGCCATCGATGGTCGGATCCTCGGCACGATGCCCGGCGGCAAGTGGGCCTACACAATGGGCACGTCGATGGCGTCCCCGCACGTCGCGGGGGTGGCCGCCCTCATCAAGTCGACGCACCCGCACGCCACCGCCGGCCAGGTGAAGGCCCTGCTGTACTCCGAGGCCGACGCCACGCCGTGCACCGATCCGTACGACATCGACTCCGACGGCAAGATCGACGCCGTGTGCAAGGGGTCGAAGAACCACAACGGGTTCTACGGGCGGGGGATCGTGAACGCGTTGAACGCTGTGACGAAGTAAGCGGCTTCCGCGCGCAAGGGGCCGGGCCGTCGACTCTGTTGGTTCGCGTCGACCCCTTCGTGAGGCCCGTCGCCGTCAGGCGGAATTAGGCTGCGACCGTGCAGAACCAGCGTCTGACGCGTTCGACGAATGACCAACTGTCCGTCATCGGCAGCCTCATCGCACTGCCGTTCCCCGACCAGGAGGAACAGCAGAGGGACGGGGAGCGGTGGAGCGGCCCCGGATATCACCTGGCCGTGCTCCGGGAGAGCCAGGACTTCTGGGAGGACCGCAGTACGGAAACCGTCGAAGCGGCCGAGCAGGCGCTTGAAGGCGATCTCGCCGTGCTGGCTGTGGTTCTGACCAACCGTTGGGCCGAACCCGAGACCGTCGACCTGTGGCCGTACCTCGGCTTCGACAGTCCCGACCCCGACTTCGTGGCACCCGAGCCGTTGAACTTCCTGTGCGGCGTCGCAGGCAGCATGCAGGTCTGGCGACCTGCCGCTACCGGCCGATGGCTCGCTCTGACCATCGGCCAGGCCGATCCCGAGTTTCCGCTCCAATTGCTCGCCGCCTTCGGTGAGGCGTCCTCACTGCCCGGATGATCCGGCCGCGACGGGCGCTCTCGCGCCCGTCAGTACAGCAGGTCCAGCTCGGCGCGGACCGTCTTGCCCAGCGGCACCCGGTCCAGCACCGCCCACCGGTCGGCCAGGGCCTCGACGATGATCAGCCCGTTCCCGTTCCCGCTGCTGGAACCGGGCGGCGGCGCCCCCAGTTCCCCCGGCCCCGGCGGGCGCCGCTCGCCCCGCGTATCAGTTACCTCGATCCGCAGGACGCCGAGCACCTGTGTGTCGCCCGGTGCATGGGTCAGCCGCAACTCGAAGTCGCGGCCCGGCACCCGGCCGTGCGTGACTGCGTTCGCCGCAAGCTCGGCGACGATCGACGCCGCCGCCTCCGATGCGTCACTGCGGTACGGGATGCCCCAGTCGTGCAGCACGTGCAGTGCCAGATGACGGGCGAGCCTCGCTCCTCGCGGCGTCGAGCTGAAGCGTTGCGCGAACACACTTACGGTGAACGGCGGTTGGGGGTTGGTGAGTGCTTCCATGCGCCCACCGTGACGACCGGAACACCCATCGGACCAGCTCAGCAACTCGTACGCTGAGTCAACGTACGGGTGCGGAGGGTGGACAGTACGCGTAACGTTCCGTGACCATGAGCGAGTTGCGGACCGGGGCAGGCACAGGGCACGGGAGGTGGCCGGACATGACGGACGGTGTCGGCGGAACGGCTGGAGCGACGGGCGCGAACGGGGAGCCTGAGCCCTCCGACAGCCTGAAGGCGTTCGGGGAGGTCGTCAAGGTCTTCCGGAAGCGAGCACTGCTGACACAGGAGCAGTTCGCGCCGAAGGTCCGGTACTCGGTGCCCACGGTCGCCTCGATCGAGCAGGGGCGACGGTTTCCGCCGCCTGCGTTCGTCGACCGTGCGGAGGACGTCCTGGACGCGTTCGGGGTCATCGAGGCTGCGGCCAAGCACTTGTCGCGGCGGCCGGGATTGGCGAGTTGGTTCCGTCAGTGGGCGCAGATGGAAACGGAGGCGCTGAGCCTGCACACGTACGAATGCCGTTTGATTCCAGGCCTGTTACAGACGGAGGCGTACGCGCGCGCATCGTTCGCTGACCAGCTTCCCCCATTGTGCGACGAGCAAATCGAGGCCCAGCTTGCAGCACGAATGGAGCGGCAATGCCTGCTTCGGGATCGACCGAACACCAACTACAGCTTCATCCTCGAAGAACATCTCTTCCTGCGACACACAGGTGGGCGAGCCGTCACCTTGGAGCTCATCGACCATGTACTTGACCTGTCTCAGCTGCGAAACATCGAGATCCAGGTAATGCCGCAGGTACGCGAACGCCATGCGGGACTGCACGGCCCCATGCAACTGCTGGAAACACCGGAAAACAAGTGGTTCGGCTACGGCGAAGGGCAGGAGCATGGCCACTTCATGTCCGACCCAAAGGTCGTCAGCACGCTCCAGATGCGGTATGCCAGGATGCGTTCACAGGCTCACTCCCTCGAATACTCCGTGGGCCTGTTGCAGCGGATGCGAGGAGCGGTATGAGCACCACAGACCTGGCCTGGTTCAAGAGCAGCTACAGCAGCCCCTCAGGCGACTCCTGCGTAGAAGTCGCCATGTCCTGGCACAAGTCCACCTACAGCGGCGGCTCCGGCGACTCCTGCGTAGAGGTCGCCACCTGCCCCACCACCGTCCACGTCCGGGACTCCAAGGTCGAGCAGGGTCCGCAGCTCGCGCTCTCCCCCGCCGCCTGGACCGGCTTCGTCGCCTACGCCGTGAGCGACTGACCGGGCGCGGACGGACACGGCAACGTGCCGCGCACCGGATCAACTCCGGTGCGCGGCAAGGCGGCTATTACATGTCAGGCGTCAGGACAGCGCCAGCTCGGTGACGCTGCGAGCCTCCAGTACCCACGTCGCGCCCAGGCCGCCTCCCTTGACCCGTGCCTCGCCGTCGCCCTTGAGGACGCCGATGCGCTTGCCCGACAGGGCGATCTGGATGGTGTGGGTGTACTCGTGGACCCACCTGGCGCCGAGGCCGCCCTCCTTCACATAGGCGTCGCCCCTGTCCGTCAGGACGCCGATGCGATTGCCGGACAGTTCGAGCTGGATGCCGTCGTTGTGCTCCCGCACCCACTTCGCGCCGAGACCGCCCTCCTTCACCCAGGCGACGCCGTCACTCGTGAGGACACCGATGCGGTTGCCCGCCAGGTCGAGGCCGATGACGTTGCCGGATTCCTTGACCCACCTCGCGCTGAGGCCGCCCTCCTTCACCCACACGGCTCCGTCGCCCGTCACGACGCCGATCCGGTTGCCCGAGAGCTCCAGTTCCTTGACCTTCACGGATTCGTGGACCCACGAGGCGCGGAGGCCGCCCTCCTTCACGTACGCGTCACCGTTGTCCTTCAGGACGCCGATGCGGTTGCCGGCGAGCGCGATCTGCTTGACGTCGTCGGACTCGCGGACCCACCTCGCGCCGAGGCCGCCCTCCTTCACCCAAGCGGTGCCGTCACCGGTGAGAACGCCAATGCGCTTGCCGGACAGGACGACCTGCTTGATGCCGCCGGACCCCTTGACCCACCTGGCGCCGAGACCGCCCTCCTTCACGTACGCGTCACCGTTGGCGCGCAGAACGCCGATGCGGTTGCCACCGTTGCCCGAGACCGTGCCCGGCACAGCGTTGGCCGCGGCCGCACCGGTGAGGCCGGCCAGGGCCAGGACGGCGGCGACCGCGGAGAGTGTCTTGAGATTCATCCGTGCAACTCCTTCACGTAGAGCGACCCTTGGGACCGGAGATGCGGTGCCCGCAGGGGATTCATCAATCCGAAGACGACCAACGACCCGAAGGACGGGGCGTGCGTAGGCCATTGGAGTGATGAAGAGGCACCGAACGGACTTTTGTCGCGTGCGGTCCCGTTGGGCCGAACACCTCCGTCGGGGTCGCCCGCGTGACCTTCCGGCAGGGTGCGTACGGGGGCGGCGCGCCTTGATAGCGTCGCTCCCGCGATTGCGGACCGCTCCCCGCCGGGGTCGTCGCTGCGCCCGGACGGCCTGCCCTCGACGGGTGGCCGTCGGAGCGAGCGTGCTGACGGTACGGGGACGTTCGCGGCAAGGACGAAAAGGGCCTACGCATGAGCCTCGCGCAGTTGCATTACACCTCTGCCTCTGCCTCTGCGGGGGACGACGGGGACGGCGACGGGGGCGGTGCACGCTTCACTGCGGTCAGCGCGGGCATACCCACGCCGGTGCTGGCCGAGGCCGAGCAGCTCCTCGGCTACGAGCCACCGGCTGCCGCCCCGTACCACCCGACTGTTGATGAACTCCGGTCGTTTCCGGAGGCGTTCAGCTTCAGCGCGCTGTCCGACGGCAGTCATCTGCTGAGCCGTACGGTGGCGCTCGGCGGCCCCGGCGCGGGCCGTTTCCACGCGCACGCGGTGCATCTTCCGGCCGGTACCCGGCTGCCGGGCGACGCGCTGCCGGTCACGGCCTGGCGGTCGCCGAACTGGGCGTCCACCCCACCGGACGGCGGAGTGCCCGGCCGCATGGCCCACCTGCCCGCCTCCGCCGCCTTCGGGCCGGAGGCGCTCAACGACTTCGCGGTCTCCCGGAGCCCCTGGCTGGCGGCGGTCTTCGCCGATCTGCGCCGGGTGAGCGAGGAACCGTCGTCGGCGCGCGTGGTGCTCGTGGAACGGCAGAGCGCCGATGTGGCCCGGTGGATCGCCCTGGCCGCTGCCGTGCTCCCGCCGGAGACCGCGCAACGGCTGACCTTCACGACGTACACCCGCCGTCCGGCACAGTCCCCGCACCAGGTCGTCGGGGTGCTGCCGGACGACGTGCCCAGAACGGCCGGCCCCGACAGCGGGCTGCGGGTGCACGACTGCACCGGTCCGCGTCCGGAGGGGCCGGTGGCCGACGCCTGGGCCGAGACCTGCGCCCGGATCTGGCGGAGCCGGTCTCCGGAACTGTTCCGGATGGCGGCGGAGCTGCCCGGCGACCCCTTCGCCGCCGGACCGCTCGCCGTGACGGCCCTGTGCTCGGGCGTCGAGCTCGGCCCCGACGGGCGGGCCGCGGCAGCCGCCTGGGCCGCCGAGCGGCCGTACGCGCTGGACGAGGAGCGGACACGGCGGCTGACCGATGCGCTGACCGCTCCCGGCATCGACCGCACGACCCCTGAACTCGCCTGTGTGTCACGGTTGTTGACTGCTCTCGACGGTCGGTCCCCGGCCGCCACGACCACGTCGCTCGCGGCTCTGCTGGTGACGGAGGCAGTGCGCGGTGGTGATGTCGCACTCGAACCGCCCGCGCGCTCGGCCTTCGCCGGGCCGGCCGGGGAGCGGGCCGCCGCCGCGCTCGTCGCGGCCCTGGGCGAGGACCTGCGTACCGAACTCGCCACCGGTGCGGCCACCGCGTCCGCGTCGTCGGCCGCGCCCGGACCGGGTGTGGCCCGCACCGTGCAACTGCTGCGGATCGCGCGGCTGCTGGACGTGGACTGCGCGGCCCTGCTTCCCGACGTCGTACGCAGGATGGCCCGGTCGTTGTTGGACGAAGGGGCGGCCGGCTGCGCACCGGTGCTGCTCGACCTCCTGGACGAACAGTTCGATGTCCGTACGGCGTTGCTGGGCGAGCTGGACCGGATCACCCCGCACGACCCGGCGGGGACGGAGCGGCTGCTGACCGGGGTCGCCCTGCCGTTCACGGGAGCGCAGGCGCTGCCGCATCTGCGGATGTGCGCGGCGGCGCCGGACGCCAGGGCGGGCGGCGGCGACCGGGTGAAGGTGCTGCACACGGTGCTCCGCGCCGGTGGCATGTCACCTTTCACCGAACCGCTGGTACTGCGGACCGGGGTGGGTCTGGTGTGGGGCGAGGATCTGCCGACCGCGGGCGAGGCCCGGCTGCTGCTGGGCGGGACCACCTCCGACGCGCACCGTACGGCCGGTACGTGGTCCGTTCTCGTCGCGGCGGCACTCGGCGCCCCCGCGGACGACGAGGAGGCCCCCGAACTCGCCCATGACCTGCTGCGCGGCTTCCCGCAGGAGATCGACGCGCGGGCGCGCGGCGCCCTGCTGCTCCTGGAGTTCGCGCGGGAGCTGCGGTCGGGGGCGGCGGAGCCCGGCTGGGCGGCACGGGTCCGGAAGCTGTACGCCGGGGCGGAACCGGTGGAGCCGGGCGTACGCGACCAGGCGTTCGGCGCCCTGGCCCGGCAACTGCTCGCCCCGGACCGCCCCGAAGCGGAGCTGTACGCGTTCGTCCACAGCGACGACGCGGACCTCATCGCGGCCTACGGCAGGGCGGCCCGCCAGGAGACCGTCCTCGCCCGGCTGCGGGCCGAACCGGCTTATGCGGCCGACTGTTTCACCGTCTGGACCGTCCACCCGCACGCGGGCCGCGCGTGGACGCGGACCACCGCCTCCTTGCTGGAGGATGTGCTGCGTCCGGCGGTGGGTGCCTTGTCGTCCGCCGCGATCACCGCGGTGGAGGAGGCCGTCGAGCGGGCCGGCAGCAGACAGCGCGCCGAGGCGTTCAAGGCGTGGAACCGCCCCGGCGGCACCCTCGGCCGAATCGGCAAGCGGCTGGCGCGACGCGTCAGGCGGCCCTGACCGGGGCCGGCCTGCTCGTCGTGTGTCCCGTCCCGTTTCGAGTTCCGCCGAGCAGTACCGCGCTGGCCCCGACGGTCAGCAGCCCGCCCACGAGGAAGGCGCCGCGCACGCCGGCGAGCGGCAGGACCAGTGCCCCGAGCGCGGCGCCCGCCGCGATACCGGCGTTGTAGGCGGCTGAGTTGGCCGCGAGTGCGATGTCCGTGCGGCCCGGTGCGCAGCGCAGCATCTCGTTCTGAGTGGCCATGAACACCGGCCCGAGTGCGGCGCCCATCAGCATCAGGAACACCACCGCCGCCACCGGATCGGTGCCGGCCGCGTACAGGCCGAGCAGGCCCACCGCCTGCGTGGCCACGGCCGTGGTCAGCGTGGCGTGCGGGAAGCGGTCCAGCAGTGCCCCGGTGATGCTCACCCCGGCCAGACACGCGAGACCGAAAGCCATGAACAGGGCGCTGACCGCGCTCGGGGAGAACCCGCCCACGTCGCCCAGGAACTTCACGAGGTAGGTGTATCCCGCGAACGCCCCGGTGGCGGACAGGGCCCCGGCCACGAGGACGGTCCCGAACCGGCGGGCGTCGGGACGGGTTCCGTAGGCGGAGTGTCCTTCTTCCGGACGCGAGGTCGGCAGCAGGACGGCGATCGTCACGAGGGAGATGATTCCCAGACCCGCGAGCGCCGCGATCGGCACCGGCCAGTCGCTCCGCCGGCCCAGCCAGGTTCCGGCGGGTACACCGAGCACGAGGGCGAGCGAACCGGCGACGGACAGCGCCCCGAGCACCCGCCCACGGGCCTCGGGCGGGAACAGGCCCACCGCGACCGGCCCCATCACGGCCCAGAACAGCGCCTGGGCGAGCGCGGTCAGCAGCCGCGCCGCGAGCAGCAGCGAGTAGGAGGTGGACAGCGCCGCGACCAGACTGGACACCACGAGCGCGGCCAGCAGTCCCGTGAGCACATGACGCCGGGGTACGGCCCGTGTGACATGGGCCAGTGGCAGGGACGCCACGGCGACCGTCACGCCGTAACCGGTGACCAGGTAGCCGACCGCCGGCACGGACACCCGCAGGCCCTCGGAGATGAGTTCCAGGAGGCCGATCGGCAGGTTCTCCGCGGTGTTGAAGGTGAAGGCGGACAGCATCAGGGCCACGAGCACCGCCGGCCTGTGCCACAGAGCTGGTTGTGCGGTGCCCATACGCCTGTTCCTGTCCTCGCCCGTCGAAGCGGCTCGTCAGCCTGGCAGAGTCCGCACCGGCAGGCATGTGATTTTGCGCGGGAGTGACCGGTACCGTGTGACATATCGATGTGACATATCGATCTCGTGTGCTCCCGGCGGGCTGCGTGACACCCCCAGGAGGAACACATGACGACGAACCGCGGACGCAAGGACGTCATCCGGGACCGGATGGCCGCGACCGGCGAGTCGTACAACGTCGCCGCCCGCAATCTGAAGGCGATGAAGGACATGGGTGCCACGCGTGAGGCCGTCCTCACCCAGCGCTGGCGTCCCGCCGAATCGCTCGACGTGCCGTGCCCCTGCGGTGGTACGTGCGAACCCGGCGAGCGATGCGAGCGCTGTCACGCGCCGCACCGGCACGTGGCGCGCTACCCCGGGAGTGTCACGGACGTGGAGACCTGGGCGGACCGCTACGACTGCACGGGCTGCGCGTCCTCGTACATCCTGACCGTGGTCCTGCCCGGCCGGCCGTGGGGCGTCGCCGAGACGGTCGTCCGGGGCGGGTCCGCGGAGCCGGTCGTACGGGCCCGGGTCTTCCCGGGCGTCGCCCACCCGCTGCTGCGGCCGGAGAACCCCGAGGGCGAGGACGAGGGCTGACGCCCGGCGCCAGCCCTCGCTCAGGTCACGGCCGTAAGGACGTAGCCGTCAAGTCACGGCCGGTCAGGACGTGGCCGTCAGGTCACGGCCTCAGGTCGTGGCTGTCAGCCCTCGTCGGGCGTCAGCCGCAGCGAGATCGAGTTGATGCAGTACCGCTGGTCCGTCGGGGTCGGGTAGCCCTCACCCTCGAAGACATGGCCGAGGTGCGATCCGCAGCGGGAGCAGCGGACCTCCGTGCGGACCATGCCGTGGCTGCGGTCCTGGATCAGTTCGACCGCGTCCGTGTCCTTCGGGTCGTAGAAGGACGGCCAGCCGCAGTGGGACTCGAATTTGGTGTCGGAGCGGAACAGCTCCGCACCGCAGGCGCGGCAGGAGTAGACGCCCGTGGTCTTGGTGTCGGTGTATTCGCCGACGAAGGCGGGTTCCGTGCCGGCCTGGCGCAGGACCGCGTACTCGGCGGGGGTCAGCTCCGCCCGCCACTGCTCGTCCGGCTTCTCGATGTCGTACGACACGTCGCTCCCTCAGCTCGACAGGTGGTCCAGGATCTGCGGGCCGAGGTCCGTGACGTCGCCCGCGCCCATGGTGAGAACGAGGTCGCCGGGCTTCGCCATTCCCGCGATGGTCCCGGGGACCGCCGCCTTGTCGTGGACGGCGGTGACGTCGGCGCCCGCGGCCCTGGCGGCTTCGATGATCAGGTCGCTGGTGATGCCGGGGATCGGGTCCTCGCGGGCCGGGTAGATGTCCAGGACCACGGAGGCGTCGGCCAGCGCGAGGGCCTGGCCCATCTCGGTGCCGAGCTCCTGGGTGCGGGAGAAGAGGTGGGGCTGGAAGACGACCAGGAGGCGGGCGTCGGACGCGGCGCCGCGCATCGCTTCGAGGTCCGCGGCCATCTCGGTGGGGTGGTGCGCGTACGAGTCGATGACCTGCACGCCCGCCGCCTCGCCCTTGAGCTGGAGGCGGCGCTTGACCCCGGTGTACTTGCCGAGGGCCGAGGCGAGATTGTGGGCCGGGATGCCGAGGGCGACACCGGCGGCGAGCGCGGCGACCGCGTTGTGGGCGTAGTGGCGGCCGGGCACGGAGACCGTGAAGGTGAGGTACTTCCCGTTCAGGATGACCGTGACCTCGCTGGTCAGGCCGCGCGGGGTGACCTTGTGGACGCGCACGTCGGCGGTCTCGGACTCACCGTAGGTGACCACCTTCACCGACGAGCGCGCACGCACCCGCTCGGTCAGCTCGACGGCGCCGGGCTGGTCGGCGGCGATCACCAGAGTGCCGCCGGGGACGATCTTGCCGGCGAACGTCTCGAAGGATTCGTAGATCTCGTCCATCGAGGCGTAGTTCGCGTGGTGGTCCAGCTCGACGTTGAGGACGATCGCGACCTCGGGGTCGTACTTCTGGAAGCTGCGGTCGCTCTCGTCCGCCTCGGCGACGAAGATCGCACCCTCGCCGTGGGCGGCGTTGGTACCCGGGCCCGCGAGGTCGCCGCCGATGGCGTACGAGGGGTCGAGGTTCAGTTCGGACAGAGCGACGGCCAGCATCGACGTGGTGGTCGTCTTGCCGTGCGTACCGGCCACCGCGATCGCGCGCGCCCCCTCCATCAGGGAGGCCAGCGCGTCGGAGCGGTGGACGACGGGGATCGACAGCTCTGCGGCGCGCACCAGCTCCGGGTTGTCGGGGCGGATGGCGCTGGAGACGACCACGCACGAGGCGTCGTCCGCCAGATGGGCGGCGGCGTGTCCGATGTGGACGGTCGCCCCCAGCGCGCGCAGCGCCTCGGCCGTACCCGACTCCTTGGCGTCGCTGCCCGCGACCTTCGCACCGCGCTGGGTGAGAATCTTCGCGATGCCCGACATTCCGGCGCCGCCGATGCCGATGAAATGCGGCCGTTCCATGGCGGCAGGAATACCGGATGCCATGCGTGTGTCTCCCCAAAAGTCGAAACGAGTCCCGTACAGCCTATTCGCTGTGCGCGAAGAGCTTGAGCACCGGGACGCCGACCTTGTGCCGGGCCCTGGACGCCCAGTCCCGGTGGAAGAACTCCTCCACGTAGTGCGGCGCGGTCAGCACGATGACCTCGTCCGCCTCCGCGTCGTCGACCACGGTCTTCAGCTTGTCCAGCGGATGCTCCTCGATCACCTGCCCGACCGCCTCGGAGCCTGCCTGCCGCAGCGCTTCGAGCGACACTTCGAGCGCCAGTTCGGCGGATTGCCGGGCATCCTTGCCCTCCGGCTCCTCGGCCTCGCGGGCGGCTTCCTTCAGTTCGCCCATTGCCAGGTCGTCGATGGCCCGCAACAGCACATCGGCCTGGTCACCGCGCGGCTGCATGAGCACGACGAAGGAGGTCTGCTCCTCCCCGTGCAGGGTGGTGACGAACTCGACGTCCTCGGAAGTGAGGGCCTTCTCGATCATCAAAACGCTGGTGAACACCACGGGCGCCCTTCTGCTCCAGTGACCGTCACCGGCCTCTGCTGAAACCATCCTTCCCCGTGCTCGCACGGGGTCTGCGAGAGTAATTGTGCCCGCCGGAAGCTAACCGGAACGGTAAATTCCACCGATTGTCAGATCCGACGGTATCGGGTGAAGAGGAACCCGGCCTCTTCCAGCAGCGATGCCAGGGCGAATCGTTCCGGCACGGCGACCGAGGGCCCCCCGGCGATCCGCTGCGCGTCGCCGGCGGTCAGCATCGGCGAGACCGTCAGACATAGCTCGTCCAGCACCCCGGCCGCCACGAACTGGCCCAGCATCCTGGGCCCGCCCTCGGTCAGCAGCCGCTTGAAACCGCGGTCCGCCAGCTCCCGTACGGCCCTGGCGGGGTCCACCCGGGAGCCCTCCCCCGCCATCACCACCTCGGCGCCCGCCTGCCGCGCCGCCACGATCCGGTCGGGAGGTGCTCCGACGCCGGTCAGCACGAGGGTCGGGACGAGGGGAGAGACGAAGAGCGGCAACGAGAAGTCCAGGTCCAGGCTGCCGCTCACCACGGCGATCGCCGGCGCGGGCCCCTGCCCGGCCGCGGCCCGGCGGGCGGCGAACGCCTCGCGCGCCCTGGCGGGCCGGTAGCCCTCCAGCCGTACCGTCTCCGCCCCCACCACGACCGCGTCGGCCAGCCCGCGCAGGGTGCCGAAGATCCGCATGTCGCTCGCGCAGGAGATCGGCTGCGAGCGGCCGTCGTGCTGGGCGGCGCCGTCGAGCGTCGAAACCATGTTGGCGCGCAGCCAGGGGCCGTCCTGCTCGGGGTACGCGTAGGCCTCGGCCAGATCGTCCAGGCTCCACTCCCCCTCGTCGTCAGCCGGTGTCGGGTCGGTCACAGGGAAGAGGCGTCGCATGTTCTGCAGTCTGGCACGGCGCTTAAGGTTGATGGTTGTGTCGTCCTCCACCGCCGTGCCTGGGCAGAGCCCCATAGCCGAAACGGCCCCGCTGTCCCTGTGCGCCCTCGAGCCGCGCGTCCCCGCCGACCGGCTGGTCGCCGAGATGGTGCCGCCGCCGCGCTTCGACTCCGTGCGCTTCGGTACGTACGTCCCGGACCCCAACCAGCCCAGCCAGACCGCGGCGGTCGAGGTCCTGAGCGGATTCGCGGCCGGGCTCGGCGGGGCGCATGCCACCGGTACCGGCAAGCGCAAATGGTTCAGCAAGAAGCCGGCGACGCCCGCGGGGCCCCTCGGGGTCTACCTCGACGGCGGCTACGGCGTCGGCAAGACGCACCTGCTGGCCTCGCTCTGGCACGCCACGCCCGCCGCGCCCTCGCTGAAGGCGTTCGGCACCTTCGTCGAGCTGACGAACCTGGTCGGTGCGCTGGGTTTCCAGCAGACCGTGCGGACGCTGAGCGGGCACCGGCTCCTGTGCATCGACGAGTTCGAACTGGACGACCCGGGTGACACGGTCCTGGTGTCGTCGCTGCTCAGCAGGCTGGTCGAGGCGGGGGTCGCGCTCGCCGCCACCTCGAACACGCTGCCCGGCAAGCTGGGCGAGGGCCGGTTCGCCGCCGCCGACTTCCTGCGGGAGATCCAGGGGCTGTCCGCGCACTTCCGTCCGCTGCGGATCGACGGCGAGGACTACCGCCACCGCGGGCTGCCCGAGGCGCCCGCGCCGTACTCCGACGAGCAGGTCACCAAGGCCGCGTACGCCACCGAGGGCGCGAGCCTGGACGACTTCCCCTCACTCCTCGACCACCTCGCCCGCGTCCATCCGAGCCGCTACGGCGCGCTGACCGACGGTCTGCGGGCGGTCTGCCTCACCGACGTGCAGCCGGTGCCGGACCAGTCGACCGCGCTGCGGCTCGTCGTCCTCGCCGACCGGCTGTACGACCGGGAGGTGCCGGTGCTCGCCTCCGGGGTGCCGTTCGACAGGCTGTTCAGCGACGAGATGCTGAACGGCGGGTACCGGAAGAAGTACTTCCGGGCGATCTCCCGGCTGACGGCGCTGGCGCGCGACGCGAAGGGTCTGGTGGCGCAGTAGGTTCGGGGGCGTACCACCCTTCGGGACGTACCACCCGAGGTGCCCCGGGGCGCCTCGTTTCTCCCGTATCAACCGCGCACACCGTTTGAAGGGATCCAGCATGGCTACCACGCGTCAGGCGCACACGGTCTGGGAAGGCAACCTGATCGAGGGCAAGGGCGTCGTCACCTTCGACTCCTCCGGCATCGGCGACTACGACGTCTCCTGGCCGTCCCGCGCGGAGAAGGCGAACGGAAAGACCAGTCCCGAGGAGCTCATCGCGGCGGCCCACTCCAGCTGCTTCTCGATGGCGCTGTCCAACGGCCTGGCCACCGCCGGTACCCCGCCGACCCGGCTGAACACCAAGGCCGAGGTCACTTTCCAGCCAGGTACCGGCATCACCGGTATTCATCTCACCGTCCAGGGCGAGGTGCCGGGTCTCGACGAGGCGGGCTTCCTCAAGGCCGCCGAGGACGCCAAGGCGAACTGCCCGGTCAGCCAGGCACTCACGGGCACGACGATCACGCTCACCGCGTCCCTGGCCTGACTCGGACGGGGCTCTCACGGGTACCTCACAGGCCCCTGCGGGCCCGTGACGCGCATGAGGCTCAGTGACCCGCATGGTTCCCGCGCGGCGATGCGCGTGGTACACACATGCGGGTCACTTCTCCTGTCCGCCAGCAGGGAGTTGCCTCATGTCATCAGCACTGTCACGACAACGCGCAACACGACGACAGGTCCTGGCCGGCAGCGGCGCGGCCGTTGCCTCGATCGCCTTCGCCGGGGCGTTCTCCGAACTCTTCGCGGGTACCGCCGCCGCCCGGGGACACAGCGGCTACGGCCCGCTCGTGCCCGACCCCGACGGTCTGCTCGACCTCCCGAAGGGCTTCCGCTACCGGGTCCTGTCCCGGGAGGGCGACCCGCTCCGCTCCGGCGAGGGCCAGGTCCCCAGCAATCATGACGGCATGGCCGCGTTCGCGGGCCGGCACGGCCACGTCCGGCTCGTCCGCAACCACGAGAACCGCGTCACCGCCAGGATTCCGGTGCCGGTCGTCGAGGGCCTCACCTACGACCCCATGGGCAAGGGCGGCTGTACGGCTCTGGAGCTGGACGGCCGCAACAACGTCCTCGGCGAACGTGTCGCCATCGCTGGTACGGCGGTGAACTGCGCGGGTGGCCGCACCCCTTGGAACACCTGGCTGACCTGTGAGGAGACCGAGGACAAGGCCGGTACCAACGGCTACACCAAGGACCACGGCTTCATCTTCGAGGTGGACGGCGCCGATCCGCACCGCACCGGAGCCGTGCCGCTCACCGCGATGGGCCGCTTCCAGCACGAGGCGATCGCGATCGATCCGAAGAACGGGATCGTGTACGAGACGGAGGACGCCTTCGACAAGCCGTTCGGGCTCTTCTATCGCTTCCTGCCGAACAAGCCGCTCGGCGGGACGGGCTCGCTGCGGGCCGGCGGTCATCTGGAGGCCATGCGGGTGCCGGGCGTCCCCGACCTCTCCGTGGTCCAGGAGACCGGTGCGAGCTTCGAAGGCATCGAGTGGGTCCCCGTACCGGATCCGCTGGCCACCGGGACCCCGATCAGGTTCCAGGACTTCGGCCCGAAGGGCATCACCCACGCGCAGAAGCTGGAGGGCTGCTACTGGGGCGGGTCGTCGGTCTACTTCGTCTCCAGCTTCGCGCACAGCTCGCAGGGTTCGGCGGCCGATCACTACGGCCAGGTGTGGCGGTACGAGCCGAAGCGGCGCCGCCTCACGCTGGTGATCGTCTTCGGCCCCGATACGGACGTCCAGCTGCCCGGCGAGTCCCCCGACAACATCTGTCTGGCCTCCGACGGGGGGCTGATGGTGTGCGAGGACGGCGACGGCGCGCAGCATGTGTTCGGCCTGACGCGGGGCGGCGAGGTGTACGCGATGGCGCGGGGCCGGCAGAACATCGGGACGCCCGAGGAGCCCTCGTGGGGCGAATTCGCAGGCGTCACGTTCTCCCCGGACGGCGGGACGATGTTCGTCAACTGCTATACGCCGGGGACCACGTTCGCGGTGACGGGTCCGTGGCGCTGAGGCATTGACGCACTGACGGACTCGTTGCGCTGAGGCGCTGAGCCGGTCGGGGGTAGCGGTATGTTTATCTACCTCCGACCGGAGTGCCGCCACTCGTCACGACCTGAGCGATCGACTACGTTCCGCAAGTGATCACCTCTGTACGAAGAATTACGGTAACTGCGGCGCTGAGTGCCGTGCTGGGCACTGTTCTGACCGGTTGCGGCATGCATAGCGCTGCGACAGGGCACGGCAGACCGGACGCCGGCGCCCACGCGACCGAGCACTCACCGGCACCGGCCTCGCCCCCGCCGTCCGCGAAGGCGGCTCCCGTGTCGTCGAAGCCGCCCGTCATGCCTCCCGGGCAGGACGGGCGGACACCCGTGTTCGAGCGGGGTCCGAAGAACACGACCGACAAGGTCGTCGCCCTCACCTTCGACGCCGACATGACGGCCGACGAGGGACCGCGCGCGGCGGCGGGCGAGCATTTCGACAATCCCGAACTGATCGCGCTGCTGCGCCGGTTGAAGGTTCCCGCGACAGTGTTCATGACGGGACGGTGGGCCGAGGAGTACCCGGCGCAGGCCCGGTCCATGGGCGCCGACCCGCTCTTCGAGATCGCCAACCACTCGTACAGCCACTACGCCTTCACATCCCCCTGCTACGGGCTGCCGACCGTGGCGAAGGGCGGGATGCGCGCCGAAGTGGAGCGTGCCTTCGCCGCGTTCCGCAAGGCCGGTGTGCGCCACGTGGTGCCGTACTTCCGCTTCCCCGGCGGCTGCTACGACGATGCGACGCTGCGCGCGCTCGCGCCCGAGCGGGTGACGGCGGTGCAGTGGGACGTGGTCAGCGGCGACGCGTTCGCCACGGATGCGGACGCGGTGGCGCGGCAGGTGCTGAACGGGGTGAAGCCGGGCTCGGTGGTCGTCATGCACTGCACCCGCAGCGCGGCGCCCGTCACGGACGAGGCGGTACGCAAGGTGGTCCCGGAGCTGCGCAGCCGCGGGTACCGCTTCGTGAAGGTCTCCGATCTCATGCGCACCCGACCGTCCTAGGGCCGCCTTGATCCGCCGACCCCGCTCCCTGATTCGTTCGGATCAGGCCTGATCCGGACTGATTCGGACCGATTCGGACTGATCCCGACGAAGGACCCTAGCCCGAGCACGCGGTGCGCTGGGCCTCCTGCCATTCGCAGACCGGGCAGAGCGTGATGCCCTTGACCGACTCCGGGTACTCGGTCGGCTTCCGGCACAGCACGCAGTCCGCGTACGGAGGTCCGGCGGCGGTCTCCGCGCCGGTGGGTGCGGGGGCCGCGGCGGACGTCCCACAGTACGTCTCGTCAGGGCGCTCGTCCGTCGGATCGTCCATGCGTACGAGCCTACTCAGCCGCGCAGCGAGGTGAGTCTGCAGGCGAGCGCGGCCGCCGCCGCGGCGAGGGCGGCGGCGGCGAGGAGCGACAGGACCGGCAGGTGCACGGTGCCGGTCTGCGAGCCGGTGACCAGACCCGTCACGGCGCGGTTGGCCGGCGAGCCGGTGGTCACCAGGGCCAGGAGAGCGGCGAGCGCGGTGGTCACGACGGACCAGCCGCGCCGGTGCAGCAGCGGCCGGGTGCACAGTGCGCCGGCCGCCGCCCCCAGCAGTACGCAGCAGACGGCGGCGAGGAGTCCGGCGAGCCCGGCGGGCAGCAGGTGCACCCGGACGGAGTTGTCGGTGCTGGCCGGCGTGCTGATCAGCAGCACGATCGGGGTGGCGATCGCGCCCAGGAGCCCGCCGCACCCGAGCGCGACGAGCAGCGAGGCGAGGTGGACGCGCGGCGATCCCATCACCGCGTCGGTGACGGTACGGGCGGCGGGCGGCTCCTGATTGACGCAGAGCCGTACGAGCCAGGCGGTGACGGGCAGGAGCCCGGCGGCAGCGTATCCGAGCGAGTCGAGGACGGGCTGCCCCGACTGCACGCCGATACCGAGGAAGGCCGCGTACAGCAGTACCGGGGCGAGCCAGCGCTGGGAGCGGAGCAGCAGTGCGGCCTGATAGCGGAGAAGGGCGGTCATGGCGCCTCGGGAGTCGAGCGGTTACGGGGAGTCGGCGCAACCGCTGTGGGGGCGGCCCCGGTAACGGCACCCGGGTCCGGGACGGTCGTGCCTGGGGCGCTCGCGCCCGGAGCGGTCGTCAGGTGCCGGATGTGCCAGGGTGGGCGGGCGGTGAGGAGGGCGCGCAGCAGTGCGTCGGAGTGCGTGGCCGCGACGGTGAGCCGTACGCTCCCGTCGGCCGCGGGCGTGCACTCGGGCGTGCCCGGCAGCCCGGTGGGGAGGGTGGCGCCCGGTGGGCCCGCCGCCTCGATCCGTACCCTCGGCCCCGGCGCGGCCCGCGCCACGGGGGCGGCGAACAGGCCGTGCCCCTCCACCCGGAACGCGGCGTCTACCATCCCGGCGAGCCGGCGCGGGTCGTGGTCGACGAAGACGACGGTGGAGCCCGCCGCGACCCGCTCGGCCACGGCCCGGTCCAGCTCGTCGCGGGCCGCGGTGTCCAGGCCGGTCCATGCCTCGTCCAGGACCAGCAGTTCCGGTTCGGCGAGGAGCGCCTGGGCGACGGCGACCTTCTGGCTGGTGCCCTTGGAGAGTTCCGCAAGCGGCGTACGGGCGTGTTCGGCGGCCCCGAGGCGGGCGAGCCACGACTGTGCCCGGTCCGCCGCATCGGAGGTCCGCAGGCCGTGGATCCGGCCGAGGTGGACGAGATACCCGGCCGCGGTGAACGGCAGCGCGGCCGGGAAGCGCTCGGGGACGTAGGCCGTACGGGGCCTGCGGCCGGTGATCCGGCCCTCCGTCGGGGTGTCGATCCCGGCGAGCAGCCTCAACAGCGTCGACTTGCCCGTGCCGTTGGCGCCCTCGATCCGGATCATGGCGTGCGGGGGCAGGTCGAGGTCGACCCCGCGCAGCACCCAGGGGCCGCCGAGGCCGTACCGGCGGCCCACCCCGCGCAGGTTCAGTTGGCCGACGCCTTCTCGGGCTTGAGCTCGCTGGGCCGTACGATCACGAATCCTTCCCCGTCCAGCCGCAGTTGGACGGCCTCTCCGGACCCTCCGCGGATCATCGAGCCGAAGCTCTGCGAGCGGTGCAGCGACGTGTTCAGGTTGGCGCTCCAGCCGACCACCGCGTCCGTGTCGACGCACACCGGCTGATGGGGCGTGACGGGTATCACAATGGGGTGGCCCTCACACATCAGGCCGAGCTTGCCGTACCCGGTGAAGACGCTGTTGAAGAGCCCGCCGCCGGTCATCCCGGCGCCCTTCACGGTCTTGATCTCGTAGGAGAGCGTGGGGTCGAAACAGAGCACATTGCGGCCGTTGATGGTGAGGACGTCGCCCTGCTCCATCTCCACGATGAAGCAGTTGGCGGCCTCGTGCGCGAACCATGCCTCGCCCTGGCCGCGGACCGCCATCAGCGCCAGCCCCTCGCCGGTGACGGCGCGCTTGAGCATGCCGCCGAGGCCCTGACCCTTGCGCTCGAACTGCAGATCACCACGGAAGGCGATCATCGATCCCTGCCGGGCGTGCATCTCGCCGTTGACGGCGTATTTGATGGACTTGGCGTTCTGCAGGGTCATCCCGGGGGCTGTTGCCTGCTGCGCCATGTTCTCGCTGGAAAAGAGATCGCTCTTCATGCGGTGCATCCTCACCCGGAGCAATTCATTCCGCCAAGAAGGGGTTTCCCGGGCGGCTGGCAGACTGGGACGGGTGAGCGAAATCGACACCCCCGTATCCCCGTCCGGACATCCCGCGACGTCCCGCGCCCCCGCGACGGACAGCCCGTTCAGGTCCGGGCGCACGAACCGCGACGAGGCGCCGCAGTACGTGCTGCCGCTGGTCGTACACATCGAGAAGGCGGCTCCCCCGGCCCGTACCGACGCACTGCGGACCGCCGCCCGTGCGGTGCTCGTGATGCTCTCCGACGAGCGCTCGGCCGGCGAGGGCGAGTGGGCCCGGGCGATGCGGGACTGGCAGGACGCCCGGATCCGCAAGGTGGTGCGGCGGGCGCGCGGCGCGGAGTGGCGCAAGGCGTGCGCGCTGCCCGGCATCACGGTCACGGGCGAGAGCGCCGAGGTGCGGGTCTTCCCGCCGGTGCCGCTGGACGGCTGGCCGAAGGAGCTGGCGAAGCTCCAGGTCTCGGGGACGGATCTGGACGACCCCGAGCCGCCGGCCGCGCCCGATCTCGCGGGCCCGGTACTGTGGCTGAACCCGGAGCTGGACATGTCGGCGGGCAAGGCGATGGCGCAGGCCGGGCACGGTGCGCAGCTCGCCTGGTGGGAGCTCTCGGACACGGAGCGCAAGGCGTGGCGCGAGGCGGGCTTCCCGCTCTCCGTCGCCACTCCGAAGGCGCGCCGCTGGCAGGAACTCACGGTGAGCGGGCTTCCGGTGGTGCGTGACGCCGGGTTCACCGAGATCGCACCGGGGTCCTGCACGGTGGTCGCCGACCATCCCGCGCTGCGCGGCTGAGCGACGAGCGGGGGCCGGTCGGCCGCCGACGGCGGCGCTCCGAATTCCCCGTACCGGGAACCTCAAATCAACCTCTGAACGTCCCCGTCCTCGGGTTGACCACCGCTCGCCGGGGCCATGAGCCCTGCACAGCACGGACTGGAGCGGAGGAGGGGCGGCATGAAACTGGGGATCGGTATCGGCTGGCGGCCGGAGATCGCGGACGCCGTCGAGGCGCTGCCGGGGATCGACTGGGTGGAGGCGGTCGCGGAGAACATCTGCGCCGACCATCTGCCCGATTCGCTGGTGCGGCTCAGGGAGCGCGGTGTCACCGTCGTCCCGCACGGCGTCTCGCTCGGTCTCGGCGGGGCCGAGCGCCCCGACGCGGGCCGAATCGCGGCTCTCGCGGCCCGCGCCGAGCTGCTCGCCGCACCGCTGGTCACCGAGCACATCGCGTTCGTACGGGCCGGGGGGCCGCGCACCGCGTCGCCGGGGCTGGAGGCGGGTCATCTGCTGCCCGTGCCCCGCACGTGGGACGCGCTGGACGTGCTGTGCGAGAACGTACGGATCGCGCAGGACTCGCTTCCGGTGCCGCTGGCGCTGGAGAACATCGCGGCGCTGATCTCCTGGCCCGACGAGGAGCTGACCGAGGGCCAGTTCCTCGCGGAGCTGGTCGCACGCACGGGGGTCCGGCTGCTGATCGATGTCGCCAATCTGCACACCAACCACGTCAACCGCGGCGAGGATCCGGCCACCGCGCTCGACGAGCTGCCCGTAGAGGCCATCGCGTACGTGCATGTGGCGGGCGGCGTCGAGAAGGAAGGTGTCTGGCACGACACCCACGCCCACCCGGTCACCGAGCCCGTGCTCGACGTCCTCGCCGAACTCCGCTCCCGGGTCGACCCGCCCGGCGTCCTCCTGGAACGGGACGACGACTTCCCGCCGGCCGAGGAACTGGCGGGCGAACTGACCACGATCCGCGCCACGCTGGACCGGACAGCCGCCCTGGGTGCCGGCGCGCGGGCGCGCTCCGCACAGTCCGTCCCGGGCGCCGGCTCGTCCGCGCCCGGCACGCGCCCCCGGCAGGTGCCGAGCCCCTCCTCCCCGGGCTCGGTGCGCGACAGGGTCGCCGTCGCCCAGACGGCGCTGCTCTGCGCCCTCGTCGCGGGCGCCCCCGCACCGCACGGCTTCGACCACCGGCGGCTCGGGATCCAGAGCCGGGCCCTGGCGGCCAAGCGGGCCGGGGTCGTCGCCCAGGTGGCGCCGGAATTGCCGGAGATCCTCGGCGCCGGCTACCGGGACGCCTTCCTCGCGTACGCCAGGAACCACCCCATGTCCGCCGGTTACCGGCGCGACGCGCTGGACTTCGCCGAGGGGCTGCTGATCGCCGGCCAACCCGCCGACGACGCGGCACGACGCCGGCTGACCCACTGGTGGCAGGACCGGGCGGCCGCCCGGCCGCCGCGCCGCTTCACCCGGCTGGTACGAGCGGCCCGCGCGGCCCTGACCGGGAGGTGACCGGACGATGCACGGCATGAACGCCTTCGCGATGCTGGTGGATCTCGGCGTGGCGGTCTCCTCGGTTCTCCTGATCGTGGGGCTCGCGCGTTCCCGCCGCAGCACCGCGGGCTCCGTCCACGACCTCTTCGAGGCCGCCTTCCTGAACGGCGGTCCGGGCAGGGTGGTGGACACGGCACTCACCGCGATGCAGACGGACGGGCGGCTCTCCATCGGCGGTCCCGGCATCGTCGCCGTTCAGCACGCGGACGCCCGTGACCCGGTGGAACGCGCGGTGCTCCAGGAACACGCCATGGCCCCCAGTGGCGCGCTGCACACCCTGCGCGAGGCGGTGATGCGGCATCCCGCGGTGCAGGAGATCGGCGACGGGCTCGCGGCCCGCGGTCTGCTGGCCTCACCGGCCACGAGCCGTGTGTGGCGACGCCGGAGCATCATTCAGGGCCTGGGCTGCCTGCTGGCCGTTCCGGTCTCCGCCGTGGTGACGGTGATACAGGTCACGGCCGACGACTCGTCCGACCTGTTCTCCTCAATACCGTTCGCTCTCCAGGTCTTCCCGGCCCTGGTGATCGGTTTCCTGACCGGCTTCATCTGCGGTGGCGTGGCCCGGGGGCGCGTCACCAGGGCGGGGCGGAAGGCAGCCGAGGCGTACCGCACCGCGAACGCGTACGACCCGCGGCCGGCGCATCTGGTGGCGACGCACGGATTGCGGGCGCTCCCCGATCCCGTGCTGCGGGCGCAGTTGATCGCGGCGGCCCGGATGCGTCCGGCCGGGCGCACATCGAGCCGGGCCTCCGGCTCGTCCCCGGACTCCGCCGCCCTGCTCCTCGCACCGACGGTGTGGTGCGCCGGTACGGGCCCCGGCAGCGGCAGTTGCGGAAGTGCCAATGACGGCGGCAGCAGCAGCGGCGGAGGGGGCGGCGGATGCAGTGCGGGGTCGAGTTGCGGCTCGGGGTCCAGTTGCGGCTCGGGGTCCGGCTGCGGCGGGTCGAGCGGCTCCAGTTGCTCCAGCAGCAGTGGTTCCGGTTGCGGGGGCGGGTCCAGTTGCTCCAGCGGCAGTTCCTGAGCGACGGCGGCGTCCCGTTCCTGGGCCCCGGCCGCCGAACCGTCCATATGGTGAACAGGCCATGGCGTCACCCGGCCCGCCCCGCATAGGAATCCGTCATGCTCTGGGTTCTGTTGCTGCTGGTCGCATGGGGTACGGCGGCCGTCTCGTGCGTCCGGCTCTGTCTCGTCGCGGCCCGCGCGGGGCTGCTGTCCGAGGCGTCCTCGGATGCCGTACGGAGGGTGCCGGACGGTCATGAACTGACCCTGTACGAGACCGCGTTCCTGTCCGGCGGCCCGCACCGGGTGGTCGATCTGGCGCTGGTCACCATGCATCTGCGGCGGCGCCTGCTGCTCGCGCACACCGGGTGGGCGACGGTCGTGGACCCGGAGGGCCGGGACGAGATGGAGCGCACGGTGATACGTGCCATCGGTCCGCAGGGCCAGTCCCCGATTCCGCCGGTACGGGCGGCCGTGGCCGCCGCCGACCCGGTGCGCGCCCTCGCCGACCGGCTCGTCACCGCGGGCCTCGCCGTCCCCGGCGGCGCCGGAGACGGCGTCGCCGCCGCGGTCCGCACGGTGCGCGGCGCGGCTCTGCTGGTGGTCGCGACGGGTGCCGCGACGCTGCTGATACCCGGTCAGGAGAGCGGCCTCGGGGGCCCGGTGGTGTCCGTGCTGGTCTGGTTCGGGCTGCCGCTCGCGCTGGCCCTGGGCTGTCTGGCCATAGCCCGGATGGAGGTCCATCCGTACAGCGGCGCCTGGGCCTCACCGGCCGGACAGCGGCTGCTCGCCGCACACGAGGTCCCGGCGGCGGGCGCGGACCACGACGTCCTGGCGGCGATCGCCGTACGGGGGGTGCGCGCCGTGACCGACCCGGCGCTGCGGGCCGCGCTCAGGGGCAGACCCGGCGGCGCGGACCGGTAGAACTCCCCGTCCGCTTGTCCTGGGGGAATGGGTACCAAAAAAGACGCCGGTG